>NZ_JBSGDD010000170.1:0-6367 GCF_053602195.1 Kitasatospora sp. NPDC004531
CCTCGACGGAGACCTCGGACAGCAGCGTCGCCTGCGGCACGCCCAGGCGCTCGGCCAGCAGCGCCGGCAGCACGCCCATCGTGCCGTCGGTGGAGGCCATGCCGCACACCACCAGGTCGTAGCCGGTCTTCTCCAGCGCCGCGGCCAGGATCGCCGAGGTGCCCATCACGTCGGTGCCGTGGATGTCGTCGTCGTTGACGTGCACGGCCTTGTCCGCGCCCATCGACAGCGCCTTGCGCAGCGCGTCCTTCGCGTCGTCCGGGCCCACCGTCAGCACCGTCACCTCGGCGCCCTCGTTCGCCTCCGCGATCCGCAGCGCCTGCTCGACGCCGTACTCGTCCAGCTCCGACAGGAGGCCGTCCACGCCCTCCCGATCGGTGGTCGCATCGTCCGCGAAGCGACGGTCACCGGTCGCGTCGGGCACGTACTTCACACAGACAACGATCCTCAAGCTCACGGCCTGCTCTCCTGTTACTGGTCCGATCCGGCGGCTGCGGCTGCGTCCGTCGCGTGTCGAGCGGTCTCGGCACACGCGCGGGGCCCGCGGTCCGGGCGGCGCGCGCCGGTGCCCCTCCGGAACTCCCCGGCAGCATACTCATGAGTAGCTCAGCCGTCACTACTCGCCAGTAGCTTACGCTGCCGCAGGTCCGGCCTGGCACCGTGCCACCGCCTTGGCCCATCCTGCCCCAGCGCGGCCCCGCTGCCACCTGACCCGGCACCAGATCGCCTGTGAGATTGAACGCTAGAAGGCCTCGCCGAGTGCCCCGATCACGTCCACCCGCCGGGGCCGGCCCGCCGCCCGGCGCACCACCCGGCCCGCCGCGTCCAGCACCAGCACGGTCGGAGTGCGGGCGATGCCCAGCCGGCGCACCAGCTCCAGCCGCGACTCGGCGTCCACCTCGATGTGGGCCACCCCCTCGACCAGGCCCGCCACCTCGGCCAGCGTGCGGCGGGTCGCCCGGCACGGCTGGCAGAAGGCCGTGGAGAACTGCACCAGCGTGGCCCGCTCGCCCAGCGCGGCGCCGAGCTCCGCGCCGGTCAGCCGCACCGCCTCGTCCCCGTCACTGCCGCTGCCGCTGCCGCTGCCGCTGCGCATCCCGCCGCCTCCGTCCCACCCGCGCCCGACCGGCGCGTCGATCACCGCTCCAGTGTGACAAACGCCGCCCCGGGCCCGGACAATCCGCCCGCCCCGCTGTCATGACCACTCTCCGTACCGCCCCGGCCACCGCCGTCGACCGCCCGGCGCCGGCTCCTGCGGCTTCCCGACGGCGCGTTCCGCCCCTGCTCGCGCCCACCGGGCCGAGTCGCGCCGTGCACGGGCGTGACAGACTGTGCCCGTTCGGGGGATTATCGGAGGGAAACACCCGTGGCCGCCGCGGCGTGCCGCGACCCGTCGGCCCTGCCACCACGCCCCGGGATCGACCGCACCGGGCAGCAGGCCCGTGGGAAGTAGGACTGACCGTGGCAGAGTTCGTGTACCCGCCGGTGATCCGCACCGCGCTGACCGCGTTCAAGGCGCTGGACCTGCGGATCTCCATCGTCGGCGCCGAGCACGTCCCCGCCACCGGCGGCGCCGTCCTGGTCAGCAACCACATCAGCTACCTGGACTTCATCTTCGCCGGCTTCGGCGCCTACCGGGTGGCCCGCCGCAAGACCCGCTTCATGGCCAAGGACGACGTGTTCCGGCACCGGATCTCCGGCCCGCTGATGCGCGGCATGAAGCACATCCCGGTCGACCGGACCGACGGCCAGCCCGCGTACGAGGCCGCCGTCAAGGCGCTGCGCGAGGGCGAGGTGGTCGGCGTCTTCCCCGAGGCCACCATCAGCCGCTCCTTCATGCTGAAGAAGTTCAAGACCGGCGCCGCCCGGATGGCCGCCGACTCCGGCACCCCGCTGCTGCCCGTCGTCCTCTGGGGCACCCAGCAGCTGTGGACCAAGGGCCGTCCGAAGACCCTGACCAAGCGCCACGTGCCCGTCACCATCATGATCGGCGAGCCGATCCACCTCACCGAGGCCGACAGGCCCGTCATGGTCACCCGCCGCCTGCGCGCCGCCATGTCGGAGATGCTCGACCGCGCCCAGCGCGACTACCCCGCCAAGCCGGCCGGCCCCGACGACGCCTGGTGGGTCCCCGCCCACCTCGGCGGCACCGCCCCCACCCTGGAGCAGGCCGAAGCCGAGGACGAGGCCGAGGCCGCCGCCCGCGCCGAACGCCGCGCCGCCCGCTGACCTCGCGCCGCCCCGCCGGTCTCCCGGTGGGGCGGCGCTCTTCTCAGGCGTACTGCGCCACGTACGCGTCGAACGGTGCGATGCCCACCTCGGCCCGCCGCTCGTCCATCCGCGCCGGGTCCTCGCACGGCCACGGCACCGGCACGCCGTCCCGGACGCCCGCGATCTGGGTGCCGTAGACCTGCTCGCGCCCCTCGTTCACCCGCACCCGGTCGCGCAGGAACGCCAACTCCCGCGCCCCCGCCGCACCGTCCGCCACCGCCTGCTCCATCAGCGCCAACGCCCGCCGCTGCACGTCCAGTTGACGGTCGGCGTGCTGCGCGATCAGCCAGCCGGCCCGTGCCGCCTCCGCGCCGACCTCCGCCTCGACGGGCCAGCCGTGCGCGTCCAGCAGCTCGGCCAGCCGGTCCGCGTGCCGCGCCGTCGACCGGTGCCAGGCCAGCCGGTCCGCCGGGTCCTCGCTGTTGGCCAGCGGCGCGGCCGCCCGGTCGGCGGCCCCCATCGCCGTCAACTCCGCGGCCAGGGCGGCAAGTTCGGGCTTCATTCCACGCTCCGTCGGGCTCGGGCGCCCCGCTGGCGCCGACCACGACCATTCTGGCCGGGCGGATCGCGCCGAAGATCGTTCCGAAGACCGGCGACAGGACGGCCGCCCCGCTGGGACACTTGAGGTGTTCCCGGGGCGCGCCGCCCTCCTCGGCCTCAGCCGCCGAACCAGCCCGCCGCGTCCAGCCGGAAGCCGGACGGGCCGGTCAAGCCCGCGATACCGTCCTCCAGTTCGCGCAGCCGCTGCTCGCCGAGGGCCGCCGCCCAGCGCCCGCGGATCTGCTCGAACACCGCCGCCGACCGGGCCAGCATGTCCAGCCCGCGCGGGGTCAGCCGCACCACCTTGCGCCGCGCGTCGCCCGGGTCGTCCACCCGCTCCGCGTAGCCGAGCGCCTCCAGCCGGTCCACCGTCTTCCCGGCAGCCTGCTTCGACACCCCCAGCCGGCGGCCGATCTCGCTCGCCGTCGCCCCGTCCGGCCCGATCGCCTGCAGCGCGAAGCCATGCGCGGGCCGGGCGTCGGGGTGGCCCTGGCGGGCCAGTTCGGCGTGCAGCTCGTCGATGATCGTGCGGAATCCGGCGAACAGCAGCAGCGGCAGCTCGAAGCCGTTGCGCCGATCGACAACCTGGTTTACGTTTTGGTCAACCACGTTGTCCATTCTAGGGCGCGCCGTCGAAGCGCACCTGTCCGCCGTCCGAAGGGACCGCCATGTCCACCACCACCGGCACCGCCCAGCACTTCCCCGACCTCACCCCCGAGAGCGCCCCGCCGGCCGCCCGCCGCGCCCTCGAACAGGTCACCCGCCACCTCGGCCACCTGCCCAGCGCCGCCGCCCGGCTCGCCCACTCGCCCCAACTCCTCGACGGCTTCCTCAAGTTGACCGCCATGTTCGACGCCACCGAGCTCGACCCGATGGTCCGCGAGACCGTCATCATGACCATCGCCACCCGCAACGGCTGCCACGTCTGCGTCGCCATGCACACCGCCCAGCTCACCCGGCTCGCCGCCGACCCCGAACTGATCACCGCCCTGCGCACCCGGCAGCCCCTCCCCGACCCCCGCCTGGAAGCCGTCCGGAGCTTCGTCCACTCCGCCCTCGACCACACCGGCGCCGTCCCCGAACCCGAACTCGCCGCCTTCCTCGCCCACGGCTTCACCCCCCGCAACGCCCTCGACATCATCCTCGGCATCGGCGCCTACACCCTCTCCACCTTCGCCAACCGCCTCACCGCCGCCCCCATCGACCCCCAACTCGCCCCCTACGCCTGAGGGCTGTCCCGCAATCGATCTCTGGGCGGTGGCGGCCAGGCCGGTCGAGCGCCGGTTGCGCTCGGCCACCCGGCTCGGAGGTTGTGCAGGCGGGCGATGCCGAGCACTGCGTGGCCGTCGCCCTTGAGCCGGCAATCGCGGCTGATCACCGTTGGAAACCGCCGGCTGCCGGCGGGACGCGACGTGGTGGTCCGGGTGGTCTCGGCGTGGGAGCCTCGTGATCATGGCAACTGAAACCGAGGCGGGCGAGCTCCTGCACCAACGGGGCTGGCGAACGGCGTTTGCGGTCACCGACAGGGTGGATGCGTGGGAGGCCCTGGTGAGCCTCATCGAGCACGGCTACGGCGACTCCGTCTCCGAGTACACCAACGACCTCTACTGCCGGAACTGGCTCCACGAGGCATGGCTCCTGCTGGACGATCACATCGTTCAGCTCCGGACCCCGCGGATCAAAGCCCTGGACGACCGATACAGGGCCGCGACCATCGACGACGACGGCCAGGCGCTCGGCCGGTTCCACAGACTGCCGGGCCCCGACCTGTGGTGGTGGCGTCGACACCCCCGCATCCTCACCGGAGACCTCGGCCGCTCACTTCGCTCGGTCGGCGCCATCGGCACCTACCCGGACACTCCGTGACCCCAGCTCCAGCGGGGGCGCGGGACAGCCCTCAGCCATCCGCCCCAGCCGGTACGCTCCCCCGGTGACCGACCGCGGCCTCACCCTTCCCGCCCTCCGGCACCAGCTGGTGACCGCGGTCCTCACCCTGGCCGCCCCCGGCCTCCAGGACGCGGACTTCGACCCCGCCCCGTACCTGGCCACCCTCCTCACCGACGCCTGCGACGCCACCGCCCCCGTCCCCTGGCTCGGCCACACCCTCCGCACCCCCGAAGAAGCCGCCGTCGCCGCCGACCTCGGCACCGCCCTCCACCGCCACCTAGCCACCCTCCCGCCCGCCCCCACCCCCACCGACCACCTCCAGGCCCCCACCTGGCCCGCCATCACCACCACCTCCGCCCGCCTCGCCCGCCTCCTCATCCACAACGACCACCACGCGACGGCCCCCTGACCCGCACCACCCCCGCGGCCCCGCGCTCCTCCTGGACGACCGCCGCCAGCCCCTGGCCGACGCTCGATCCCTTGCCGCCGCCCGCCCGTACCTCGCCCGACCGCTTCCGCCCCGCGCCCGACCACAGGCTGGACGCCCCCTGGCCAGCGGCGCGCTGACGGTACATCATCATCTTCTTCGGCAGACCCCGAGTCGCAAAAGGATGATCGACACATGCCCCTGACGTTCCGGAAGCCCCGCCTCAAGGCCGGGATCCTCGCCCTCACCACCGCCGCCGCTCTCGGCGCCGTCGCCACACCCAGCGCCCAGGCGGCAGGCAACTGCACCCACTACGGGCAGGCCGGGTACGCCCAGGTCTTCACCGACTTCAACTACTCGGGCGACTGCTGGGAGTTCCCCATCGGCACCTGGACGGTCTTCCCCGTCCTGGTCAACCACAAGGTCTCCTCGCTCCGCAGCTGGGCCTCCTACTCCGGCCAGCAGGTGAACCTCTCCGGCGACGGCATGACCTTCACCGCCGGCGCGGGCGAGTGGTGGCCGAACCTCCCCAGCTGGTTCAACGACCACGCCAACGCGGGCTACTGACAGCCGAACACCTGCCGCGAGCCCTGGCGAGCCCACGCCGACGCCGACGCCGACGCACCGAACGACCGAGAGGGCCCCAACCGGAGCCCCCTCGGCCGTCCCGATCCGGTCAGCGCCCCGGACCGTCACCCGCGCCCTCGCCCGACACCGCGTCGGGCAGCACGAAATGCGGGTTCTCGATCAGCCCGACCACCGCCCCGGACGGCTCGACCACCGCCGCCAGCCGGATCCCGCCGCCGACCTCGTGCACCGCGTCCCGCACCGTCGCCCCTGCCTCCAGCACCGACTTCAGCGCCACATCGACGTCCCGAACACCCCAGTACGTCACCGGCCCACCCGCCGGATCCGCGCTCGGGTCCAGCCCCAACTCGTAGCCACCCACGCTGAAGCCGACGTAGAACGGCTCGTCGAAGTACGGCTCGATGCCCAGCACCGAGGACCACCACGCCTTCGCCGCCGCAAGGTCCGGCGCAGGGTAGATCACCGTTCGAAGACCGAGAAACACGTCAACACCCTTTCGTAGCAAGCTGGTTGTTCCCACCGCGAGCGTACGACCCGGGTCCGACAACACCGCCCCGCCACTGAAGTTGAATGTGTGATGTCGCTCGGACGGGTGAAGTCGTAGCGTTCGTCTGCCGGCGGAGGGTCGAGCCCGGTAGTCGTGTGCTGTGAGGT
>NZ_JBSGDD010000171.1:0-6340 GCF_053602195.1 Kitasatospora sp. NPDC004531
GTGGGCTTCCGCTGCGCGTGCGTCCCGCTTCGCGTGGGCTTCCGCTGCGCGTGCGTCCCGCTTCGCGTGGGCTTCCCGCTGCGCGTGCGTCGTGGTGCAGGGGCTCGGCCGTGTCGACTTGCCTCGTGGGCGGCAGGGGACAGCTTCGGCCCCTGCCCCGGAGGGGCGGTGTCGGGTGGGTCACGTGGCTGATCTACGCGCGTAGGCGTTATGCTCCGGCAATGGAGAAGCAGATCACTCTCGCGGGCACCACGGCCCCGCGCATTCCCACGGCGGAGCAGATCGTCCGGGCGCCCAAGGTGCTGTTGCACGACCACCTGGACGGGGGGTTGCGGCCGGAGACGGTCGTCGAGCTGGCGGCCGACTGCGGGTACGAAGGGCTGCCGACGACGGACCCGGTGGAGCTGGGGGTGTGGTTCCGGGAGGCGGCGGACTCGGGGTCGCTGGTGCGGTACCTGGAGACGTTCGCCCACACGTGCGCGGTGATGCAGACCCGGGAGGCGCTGATCCGGGTGGCCGCCGACTGCGCGGAGGACCTGGCGGCGGACGGCGTGGTGTACGCCGAGGTGCGGTACGCGCCGGAGCAGCACCTGGAGGCGGGCCTGACGCTGGACGAGGTGGTGGAGGCCGTCAACGAGGGCTTCCGGCTGGGCGAGGCGAACGCCCGGGCACGCGGCCACCGGATCCGGGTCGGGACGCTGCTGACCGCGATGCGGCACGCGGCCCGCTCGCTGGAGATCGCCGAGCTGGCGAACCGCCACCGGGACGCCGGGGTGGTCGGGTTCGACATCGCGGGCGCCGAGGCGGGCCACCCGCCGACCCGCCACCAGGCCGCGTTCGACTACCTGAAGGGCGAGAACAACCACTTCACCATCCACGCCGGCGAGGCTTTCGGCCTGCCGTCGATCTGGGAGGCGGTGCAGTGCTGCGGCGCGGACCGGCTCGGCCACGGGGTGCGGATCGTGGACGACATCACGGTCGGCGAGGACGGCCGGGTGGAGCTCGGCCGGCTGGCCGCGTACGTGCGGGACAAGCGGGTGCCGCTGGAGATGTGCCCGACCTCGAACCTGCAGACCGGCGCGGCCGCGTCGTACGCCGAGCACCCGATCGGGCTGCTGGCGGAGCTGAAGTTCCGGGTTACCGTCAACACCGACAACCGGCTGATGAGCGGCACCAGCATGAGCCGCGAGTTCGGGCACCTGGTGGAGGCGTTCGGCTACACGCTGGCCGATCTGGAGTGGTTCACCGTCAATGCCATGAAGTCGGCGTTCCTGCCGTTCGACGAGCGGCTGGCGATGATCAACGACGTGATCAAGCCGGGGTACGCGGAGCTGAAGGCCGAGTGGCTGTTCGGTCCGCGCGACTGACGGGACGCGGACCGTCGGCGTCCAACGTCCATGGAGATGGTCGGACTAATCACTCGGGGGAGTGGCCGGCTTTGAATCGTGCGCGTCGTTCTCACTACGGTGAGCCGGTCACTGCTGACTCGGTGTGACGGCCGCGCCCTGAATCCCCCGGGCGTCAGACCCCGCACCGGCCCGACCAGGACTGAGGACGCACACATGAAGCAGGCCACTCTGAAGGCCGCCGGCACGGCCGTGCTCGGCGTCGTCGCCGCCGCCGTCGCCGCGGGCACCGCCTCGGCCGCGCCGGTCGCCCCCGGCGGCCTCGGGCTGCCGACCGCCGCGCTCACCAACCCGGGCGTGACCGGCGCTGCCACCGGGGCCGTGAGCAAGCTGCCCGGCGCCGACCAGCTCGGCACCGTCACCGGCGCGCTCAACCCGGCCGCCGGCACCGCGGCCGCCGCCCCGGCGCAGGCCACCGAGCAGACCGGCGCGGTCGCCGAGCAGGTCGGCCCGGCCGGTGTCGACCCGCAGGCCGCGCCCGCCCAGCGGGTCGGCGGGCTGGACGCGGTGCCCGGCGGCGCGGGCCTGGCCAAGACCCCGGTCGGCAGCGTGCTCGGCACGCTGACCAGCCTGTCCCCGACCAGCGGCGCCGCCCCCGGCCTGCCGTCGCTGCCGGTGGGCTGACGGCTCCCGGAGGTCAACGGCCGAGGGGCCGCCCCGTAGCTTGGGTTCCAGGAGTCGTGGCAACACCCCAGCTCAAGGGGTGCGATGGACTTCGAGATCCGTGAGGACAAGAGGCGTCGGGGGCCTGTCAGGCTGAGTCGGGAGCGGGCGGCATGCTCCCAGCTCATGCAGCAGGGCCACAGCAACAGAGAGGCGTGCCGGATCGTCGGCATCGACCCGAGGACCGGCCGCAAGTGGCGGCACGGCCGCAGCGGCAAGGACGGCCTGAAGGCGGCACCACCGATCACCACGGTGGTGCCGCCTTCAGGTCCGTCGCGGTTCCTGACCGAGGACGAGCGCATCCACATCGCCGACCGGCTCCGGGAGAAGGCGACGATCCGGCAGATCGCCGCGGAGCTGGGCCGCAGCCATCCACCGTCAGCAGGGAAGTCCGGCGCAACCGCACTGTGTTGCACGACTACAACCGCTGGTACTACCGCCCGCATGCCGCCCAGCGGCGGGCCGACGCTCGAAGGCCACGCCCCAAGCTCCGCAAGATCCTCTCGAACACGGAACTGCGGGATGCCGTCCAGGAAATGCTGGACGAGCGGTGGAGCCCGGAGCAGATATGCCACGTTCTGCAGACCAGGTTCCCCGGCCGACCGGAGATGCACGTGGTTCCCGAGACCATCTATCAGGCGCTCTATGTCCAAGGTCGCGGCCAGTTGCGGCGGGAACTGCCAGGCGTCCTGCGTTCCGGCCGGGTCCGCCGCAAGCCCCGCCGACAGGCCGACAGCCACCAGCCGCGCTTCTCCTCGCCGATGGTCATGATCGGCAGACGTCCCGTCGAGGCCGTCGGCCGAAAGGTGCCCGGCCACTGGGAAGGCGACCTGATCCTCGGCAAGGACAGCAGGTCCGCGATCGGCACGCTGGTCGAACGGGCCTCGCGCTACGTGGTGCTGCTCAACCTGCCCGGTGACCACGGTGCCGAGGCCGTCCGCGACGCCCTGGTCGCCGCGGTCGGCGAACTCCCCGCCGGGTTGAAACGCTCGCTCACATGGGACCAGGGCAGCGAGATGGGCCGGCACGCCGACTTCACCCGCGCCACCGGCAATCCCGATCCACTTCTGCGACCCTGGCAAGCCCCTGGCAGCGCGGCACGAACGAGAACACCAACGGTCTGCTCCGCCAGTACTTCCCCAAGGGCAGCGACCTCTCGGTCCACGGGGCCGAGCACCTCGCCGCAGTCGCAGACCAGCTCAATGGGCGCCCACGCAAGACGCTCGGCTGGGACACCCCGGCCAACCGCCTGCACCAACTGCTCACGGCCTGACCGGCCTGCGAGCGTCCGTAGCGGCCTGCCCGGTCCAAGTTGCAACCTGTATCTAGGTACAGGTTTACCGTCGTAGACGTCCCCGCCGTACCGGGCGGGGACGGAGACGAGGGAGCGGTCCGATGACCGAGCTGAGCTGGGTGCCGACGTCGTGCACCCTGCCGACCGAGCAGCAGCCGCTGCGGGTGGCCGAGTGGGACCAGCTGTTCGCCGACCAACTCGCCGCCGCAACCCGGCCGGACCTGTTGCGGCTGCAGTTGGTGCTCGTCGGCGGCGAAGGCGTCGAGGAACAGGTGCAGGACCTGGCCGGGCGGGAGAGCGGGTGCTGCGCGTTCTTCACCTTCACCGTCACCCCGGCCGCCGACGGCCAG
Source organism: Kitasatospora sp. NPDC004531 (assembly GCF_053602195.1). Taxonomy (NCBI): domain Bacteria; kingdom Bacillati; phylum Actinomycetota; class Actinomycetes; order Kitasatosporales; family Streptomycetaceae; genus Kitasatospora; species Kitasatospora sp. NPDC004531. The sequence continues at coordinate 3,714 of NZ_JBSGDD010000171.1, forward strand.
GTCCACCTGGAGGTGGCGGTCGACCCGGCTCACGAGAAGGTGCTGACCGCTCTCCACGAGCGGATCACCGCCGACGGCGGCCGGCCGTGAGCGCCGAGGGCCTGCGCTCGGGGCAGGTCGCCGAAGCGGCCGGGGTGAACGTGCAGACCCTGCGCTACTACGAGCGCCGCGGCCTGCTCCCCGAGCCGGACCGCTCCCCGGGCGGCCACCGCCTCTACGACGACCAGGCCGTCACCGTGCTGCGGGTCATCAAGGCCGCCCAGCGCCTGGGCTTCACCCTGGAGGAGGTCGCCGAGCTGCTGGAGACCGGCCGCCACCGCCACGGCCGCCCCGTGGCCGGCCTCCAGGAACGCGCCCGGGCCAAGCTCGCCGAGGTCGACCAGAAGATCGCCGACCTCACCACCATCCGCGAAGCCCTCACCACAGCCCTCGACGCCGGCTGCGACGACCTCGCCCAGTGCGCCGGCAGCCCCTGCTGCCCCATCCCCTTCACCGACCTCGCCCAGGAGAACCGTGTTGCCGGACCCTGCTGCTGACCAGCCCACCTACCGCGCCCCCAAGACCCTGGGCACCCTCGCGGCCCTGGCCTGCGTGGCCTGCTGCGCGCTGCCCGTCCTGATCACCGCCGGGGTCGTCGGTGCCGGAGCCGGGGCAGTGGTCGGCTGGCTGCCCGCCATCGCCATCGCGCTGGCCGTCCTCGCCGCCGGCACCTGGTGGTACGGCCAGCGCCGCACCTCCTGCTCCTGCACCCCGAAAGCCGACGTCAAGGGCGGGTGCGGCTGCGGGACGACCACCGGAACGCTGACGATCAGCACCCCGGACGCGAAGCACAACCAGTAGGCGACCGCGCCCGGCCCTCTCCCACCCTCGGCACACCCGGGGGGCCGAGCGCCCCGGCGTCCTTGACCAGCATCATCTTCTCGGATCGGAGCTCCACGTTGTCCGTTGTCCGCAGACGCACGTAGCGGGGGCGGCCTCCTGGGCCGCATCGCGGTCCGGCACCCGGCCGCGGTCATAGCGGTTGCGGTCGCCGCGGCCCTCGGGGCCAACCTCGTTCTGTGGATGGAGACGCCGGCAGCGCCGCAGTGGTGCGAGGCCGGCGGAAGCCAGGCCGCACCAGCGCTTCATTACGGTTGGTGACGATATGGATACAATGCGTGCCATTGGGTGGTGTGCAGCCGCCCGCCCCTTCGTTGGAAGGCAGTACGCATGGCTCGTACCTCTACACGTCCTCTGCGCGGTGTGGCCCCGGCCGCCGCGGTCCTCGGCTCGGTGCTGTCGCTCACGGCCGCCGCACCCCCGGCGAGCGCCGAACGCGGCCGGGCCGCACAGACACTGAACTGGGTGGCGCTGGGAGACTCCTACAGCGCGGATGTGATGGTCCCGCCGTGGGACGCCCCCGCTGACAGCGACGGGTGTGGCCGTTCCGGGTCCAACTGGGAGGCGATGCTGAAGCAGGACCTCAACGCGGCGCACCCCGGTTGGGTGAACTTGACCGACGTGACGTGCGGTGGAGCTACGGTCGCGCAAGGGGTTCTCGGGCCCCAGCCGGCTGACCTGCTCTTCGGCCCGCCCGTCAACGGCAAGGAGCATGGCGGCTGGGTTACCAAGGCGCCGCAGATCGACGCGGTCGACGCCAATACCGACATCGTCACTGTCGGCATCGGCGGCAACGACTTCGGCTTCGGGGAAATCCTGAACAACTGCCTGGCTGTCGGCGCCGAGCAGACGCTGCCTGTCAAGTACTGCAAGACCTACTACGAGTCCGAGGAAGGGCAGCACTGGCTCAACGAGCGCTGGCAGATCCTCGAGGACGGTCTGCAGGCCACTCTGGCGGACATCCACTCCCGGGCTCCTGAGGCGAAGGTGTTCCTGCTCGGATACCCCGCCATCGCGCCTTCGCTGTTCGGCTGCTCGTACGGCAACTTCCACCAGCTCGGTACGGTCCGGCTGACCAACGACGCACCGTACCTGAACTCCCTGCAGCAGCAGCTGAACCAGCGGATCGCAGATGCGGCCGGCGACAACCAGGCCACGTATGTCGACACCTACACCTCGAGTGAGGGGCATGGCGTGTGCGCCACCGGCTCCGACCGCTGGATGTACGGCATCTTCTCGAACCTGGTCATGCCGCCCGGAGTGGACAAGCCCGCCGACCCGGCGCAGTACCAGTGCCCGGCCCGCGACCTGGTGCCCGCGGGGCTCCCCAAGGGCGAGGCATGCACCTTCGTCCACCCCAACTACTACGGCGCGCTCAACCAGCGCAACCAGGCAGAAGCTGCGTTCCAGGCCGCCGGCTTGACCCCGTAAGCGACCGGCCCGCCGACATGCGAACCGGCCAGCGCCCCGGCCGCTGGCCGGTTGTTCAATCCTGCCCACCCCCGTCGTCGTCCTCGTCCAGCTCTGGCGCGTCCGGGTGGCGCAGCGGGCGCAGGGCGCCGGCGGTCGGGACGAACATCGAAGTGGGGGCCGCCTGTTACTGTCGCGGGACGTCAACAACCGATCTTGTGTTGCGACGATCGCTGGAAACCGCCTAGGACTTGTCCGGTCGATCATGTGACTGTCACCTGCCTTGCTCGTTGGTTCGGGTATGGGGCGGGGAGATCTCACGGATGCCGAGTGGGAAC
>NZ_JBSGDD010000172.1:0-6324 GCF_053602195.1 Kitasatospora sp. NPDC004531
TGCGCGATACTGGGATTGAACCAGTGACCCCTACCGTGTCAAGGTAGTGCTCTCCCGCTGAGCTAATCGCGCGGGGGGTGCCAGGAACTCCGAGGGAGCCCTGCCTGTGTGCGCGATACTGGGATTGAACCAGTGACCCCTACCGTGTCAAGGTAGTGCTCTCCCGCTGAGCTAATCGCGCGGGGGGTGCCAGGAACTCCGAGGAAGTCCTGCCTGTGTGCGCGATACTGGGATTGAACCAGTGACCCCTACCGTGTCAAGGTAGTGCTCTCCCGCTGAGCTAATCGCGCAGGGACGATCCGAAGACCGAGATCCGAAGATCGGTGCGCGATACTGGGATTGAACCAGTGACCCCTACCGTGTCAAGGTAGTGCTCTCCCGCTGAGCTAATCGCGCGGGGAGGCCCTCCCGGTCGAGACCGGAAGGAACCTCTTGGAGGTGGAGACGGGATTTGAACCCGTGTACACGGCTTTGCAGGCCGTTGCCTCGCCTCTCGGCCACTCCACCAGGCAACTTCTGAAGAACGATCTTACCCGTTCCCCATCGAGCGGACGACGAGATTCGAACTCGCGACCCTCACCTTGGCAAGGTGATGCTCTACCAACTGAGCCACGTCCGCCTGTCTTCCTGGAAGCCCTTCCGGTTTTTCCCGGCTGCGCTCCCTGGCGACGTGTTGAACTCTAGCGGATTCCGGGCCCAGCTGAAAAATCCGTTCCCGCAGCGTGGCGCGGGGGTGGCCGCCGGATGCCCAACCGTCCGCCCCGGCCGAACCGTTCCGGCAGGCCTCCGACCTAGACTTTTGGTACCGGGGCGAACCCCCGGCGCCCACGCCCGCGCTCGCGCGGGCGCAACGGGCAGCACCGCAATCCGCGCAGGAGAACCGTGTCCGGCCGCACCGCCCCGCTCAGCCCCCACCAGCCGATGGCCCGCTTCGCCGGACGCCTCGCCACCGGACTGCGCGAAGTCACCCACGACCCCGCCGCCCTCGACCGGGGCGGATTCTGGGCCGTCGCCCACGACTTCGAGGGCCGCCTCACCTGCGCCCGGTTCGACGAGGTCCGCCCCGAGCCGGCCCCGCCCGCCACCCAGTACTGGCGCGGCCCGGCCCCGGACAGCTGGCACAGCTCCCTCGACGCCGACGCCTACCGCGCCGGAGTGCGCCGCATCCGCGCGCACATCGCCGCCGGCGAGGTCTACCAGGCCAACCTGTGCCGGATCCTGAGCGCGCCCCTGCCCGACCCCGACCGCACCGACATCGACGCCCTCACCGGACTGCTCGCCGCCCACAACCCCGCGCCGTACGCAGGAACGATCCGCCTCCCCGAGCACGGCGTCGAAATCGCCACCGCCTCACCCGAGCTGTACCTCGGCCGCCACGGCCGCACCGTCCGCTCCGGCCCGATCAAGGGCACCGGCCGCACCGAGCACGACCTGCTCGACAAGGACCACGCCGAGAACGTGATGATCGTCGACCTGGTCCGCAACGACCTCGGCCAGGTCTGCGACACCGGCACCGTCACCGTCCCCGACCTGTGCGTGGTCGAGAAGCACCCCGGCCTGGTCCACCTCGTCTCCACCGTCGAAGGACGCCTGCACGCCGACGCCGGCTGGCCCGAACTCCTCGACGCCACCTTCCCGCCCGGCTCCGTCACCGGCGCCCCCAAGAGCAGCGCCCTGCGCATCATCCGCGACCTGGAGACCGCCCCCCGCGGCCCCTACTGCGGCGCCATCGGCTGGATCGACGCCGACCGCGGCGAGGGCGAACTCGCCGTCGGCATCCGCTCGTTCTGGATCGAACGGGACAGCGGCCGGCCCGTCCTCAAGTTCGGCACCGGCGCCGGCATCACCTGGGGCTCCGACCCGGAGCGCGAATGGCAGGAAACCGAACTCAAAGCCGCCAGGCTGGTGGCGATAGCCTCCACCGGCACCCCCGCATGACCGCAAGGAGCAACACGCCGATGATCTGGGTCAACGGAACCCTCACCACCGAGGAGCGGGCCACCCTCTCCGTCCTCGACCACGGACTCACCGTCGGCGACGGCGTCTTCGAGACCGTCAAGGCCGAGCACGGCGAACCCTTCGCCCTCACCCGCCACCTCGACCGCCTCACCCGCTCCGCCCGCGGCCTCGGCCTCCCCGACCCCGACCACGACCGGGTCCGCGAGGCCTGCGCCGCCGTCCTCGCCGCCCAGCCCCTGCCGCTCGGCCGCCTGCGCATCACCTACACCGGCGGCCCCGCCCCGCTCGGCTCCGAACGCGGCGACAGCACCCCCACCCTGGTCGTCGCCCTCGGCCCCGCCAAGCGCCGCCCCGACACCACCGCCGTCGTCACCGTCCCCTGGCGCCGCAACGAACACTCCGCCGTCACCGGCCTGAAGACCACCTCCTACGCCGAGAACGTCGTCGCCCTCGCCGCCGCCCACCGCGCCGACGCCTCCGAAGCCCTGTTCGCCAACACCACCGGCCTGCTCTGCGAAGGCACCGGCTCCAACGTCTTCCTGGTCCTCGACGGCCGCCTGATCACCCCCACCCTCGCCTCCGGCTGCCTCGCCGGCATCACCCGCCAACTCGTCATCGACTGGACCGGCGCCGAAGAGACCGACGTCCCCCTCGAAGCCCTCGCCGACGCCGAGGAAGTCTTCCTCACCTCCACCCTCCGCGACGTCCAGGCCGTCACCCGCGTCGACGCCCGCATCCTCCCCGCCATCGGCCCGGTCACCCGCAAGGCGATGGAGATCTTCACCGATCGCGCCGCCCAGGACCACGACCCCGCCCGAGTGCGGTAGAACCAGGCAGGGAACGGGAAAGGGGGCCGGTATGACAACCACGTTGCGGCCGGACGGGGCCGAGGAGGCCGCGGTCAACAACGGCCGGACGCGGCACTGGCACATCATGGTCAACGGCCACCCCGTGGGCGGTCTGCGCACCACCGCCTGGCCCGGGAACGGTTTCTGCCGGGGCGAGATCAGCGAGCTCGAAGTCACCGAGGGCCGCCGCCGGGGCCGGGGCACCATCGGCGTGCTCGCCGCCGAAGAGGTGCTGCGCTCCTGGGGCTGCACCCGGATCGACCTCACCGTGCCCGCCGAGGCGGAGGCCGGCCTGGGCCTCGCCCGGAGCCTCGGCTACACCGAGCGGATGCGCAACCTGATCAAACCGCTCACCGAACTCCCGCAGACACCGGCCGAGTTGACGGTGCGTCCGATCGGCCCGCAGGAGTACCCGGCCTGGCAGGAGGAGGCCGTCGAGGGCTACCGGCAGGAGCTGATCGAATCCGGCCTCGGCGACGCCGAAGCGACCGCGAAGGCCGAGGACGACCACCACCGCGCCCTGCCCGACGGCCCGCACACCCCGGACACCGTGCTGCGGCAACTCCTCGACGCCGAGGGCCGGGTCCTCGGCTGCCTCTGGGTCGCCCTCCGCCAGGACCGCCTGCCCGACGGCAGCCCGGTGGCCTGGGTGATGCTGGTCGAGGTCGCCCCGGAACACCGCGGCCGGGGCCACGGCCGCACCCTGATGCGCCTCGCCGAACGCGAATGCCTCACCGCCGGCGTCCGCCACCTCGGCCTCAACGTCTTCGCCGACAACGCCACGGCGATCGCCCTCTACGACTCGCTCGGCTACCGGGTCACCCGGCGCATCCTCAGCAAGCCGCTGCTCTGACCGGCCCCGACCGCCCCGCCCCCCTGCGGGGCGGTCAGCCGCCCAGCAGCTCCACGATGCGCTCCCGCAGCCCCTCCTGGGACTGCCCGCCGTCCAGCCGCTTGCCGCCCACCACGTACGTCGGCGTGCCCTTCACACCGATCGCCCGCCCCTCGGCCACGTCCGAATCGACCAGCAGCATGTGCCGGCCGTCGATCAGCGCCGTGTCGACCTCGTCCGCGTCCAGCCCGACCGAGGCCGCGATCGCCACCAGCGCCTGCGCCCCACCGCGCTCCACGTCCTCCAACCGCCCCAGCAGCGCCTCGACGAACTCCCAGCCGCGCCCCTGCTCGAACGCCTCGGCAGCGGCCTCCGCCGCCGGATAGGCGAACTTGTGCTTCTCCAGCGGGAAGTGCCGCAGCTCGACGGTCAGCGCGTCACCGAACCGCTCGCGCAGCGCCCGGACGTCGTCCAGCGCGGTACGGCAGTCGGGGCACAGCAGGTCGGACCAGAACTCGACACGGGGCAGGGGGGAATCGCTCATGCCTCCAAGTCTCCCAGGTCCGCCGCCCGGCCCCGACCAGGCACTGCGCCCCGACCGGGCAACTGCGCCGCGCTCAGCGCCCGCCCGTCGCCACCGCCCCGGCCTCCGCCGACCGCTGCCTGGCCCGGTACGCGGCCACGTGCAGCCGGTTGCCGCAGGTGCGGCTGTCGCAGTAGCGGCGGGAACGGTTGCGGGACAGGTCCACGAACACCCGCGCGCAGTCCGGCGCCTCGCAGCGCCGCAGCCGCTCCAGCTCGCCCGCCATCACGATGAACGCCAGCGCCATCCCGAGCTCGGCGGCCAGGTGCCGGCCGATCGCGGCGTGCGGCGCGAAGTAGTGGATGTGCCACCCGTGGTGGTCGTGGTTGGTCAGCCGGGGCGTGGTGCCGGCCTCGGCGACCAGCGCGTTCACCAGCTCCGCGGCCCGCTCGACGGTCTCGGCCGAGAACACCTCGCGCAGCCGGTCGCGCAGCTCGTGCACGGCGGCCAGGTCGGCCGGGCCGAGCGAGTCGATCTCGCTGATCTCCTGCCCCACCACGAAGGCCCCCAGCGCCGTCACATCGGGCAGCTGCTCGCTGCCGCAGGCCTCCGGCGCGGTGTTCAGCAGCTCCACCAGGATGCTCAGCGCGCATTCGGTGTCATGGGTGATCAGCACGTGGGAACTCCTCACGCGGCGACGGCCCGAGGACCGCCGCGTCGGTCAACGCGGGGGCCGACTCTACCGGCCCGCGCCGCCGTTCGGGCCAGGACGCGACCCGTCCCCCCGGGGTGCCCCGCCCCGAGTGCCGATCCGCCCCCGCCGCCGGGCAGGCCTTGGCCCCGGGCGTCCGCTCCGTGAGGAGGGAACGCCCGGGGCCGGCCCCGAGGCCGCCGGCGGGCGGCACTGAACTGCGACCGTGCCCCCGAGTAGGACGGTGCGCATCGAGGCGATCCCGCCGCCGCGCGACGGCGGGCCGTATCTCGTTCTGGGTTCAGCTCTCGGCGAGGATGTGTGACAGCTCCCGGTCGAGGTCGAAGTGACGGTGTTCGGTGCCGGGCGGCACCGCGGCGTCCGTCCGCTTGAGGAAGGACTCAAGCGCCCGGGCCGGGGCCTCCAGCAGTGCCTCTCCTTCTGGAGAGCTCAGGGCGATGCAAACCACGCCTTGACCATGGCTGCGGGACGGCCACACCCGGACGTCGCCGGTACCGGTCGGTCGATGCAGCCCCTCCGCGAGGAGGTCGCGGGCGAACACCCACTCCACGGTCTCGTCGGCTCCGGTGTGGAACGTCGCATGCACGGCATAGGGGTCGGCAGTGTCGTAGCGCAGGCCCGCGGGGACGGGCAGTGAGGACTCGCTGGACACGATGAGGCGCAGGTGCAGCTCGCAGCTGACCGTGGTGTTCATAAGCGCCAGGGCCTTTCGCTCAGTGTGCGCTCGGGGAATCGCACGTCGGCGAACGGACCATCCCACCTGAAAGCCCGGTGTAAACCCGTCTGTCCCGATTCCGGTGCGAGTCGTACCCCTTCCGGCGGATTGCGGAATCCCCCGAACGGCCGGGCCGCCCACCCGCCGGAGCGGTAACGGCAGGGATTACCGGCGGTCGCACCGGACGGCCGGCCAGGCGGCTGGAGGAACGCACGAAGCTGCCGCCGGCGGACCCGTCCGCACCGCCGCCCCGTCCGCGACCCCTCCCGGTCGCCCCTGGTCGGAGCAGCCGGGGCCGGAAGGACCCGGGCCGGGCCCGGCGAGGGGCCGGGGGTGGTCGGAGCACCCGCGCGGATGGGGTAATGTTCTTTCTGCACCCGGGCGATTAGCTCAGCGGGAGAGCACTTCGTTCACACCGAAGGGGTCACTGGTTCGATCCCAGTATCGCCCACCGGAATGCAAAGGCGTAGGGCTCCGACTTGTTTATCAGGTCGGGGCCCTACGCCTTTTCCGCGTTCCCCGGCCCGAGTTCTGACGGACATTCAACGGGCCCGCCCCGCGCGGGAGCTATTCAACGGACCTGTCCGGCACGGGATCTGGGGGGCCGTCGGGGAACGGATTGGATACCCGGGCCCAAGTGGTGCTACTGTTCATCTCGTTGCCCGGGCGATTAGCTCAGCGGGAGAGCACTTCGTTCACACCGAAGGGGTCACTGGTTCGATCCCAGTATCGCCC
>NZ_JBSGDD010000173.1:0-6237 GCF_053602195.1 Kitasatospora sp. NPDC004531
GCGGTTCGATTCCGCATGGGGGCTCAGCAGAACGAAGGCCCCGCCACTCGGCGGGGCCTTCGGCGTTTCCGGGGTCCCTCGACTCTTGGCCGAAGCCCGCCCCGGCCCGGTACGTCCCCTGGCGGGGCGCGCACGAATGCGCTGTGATGGTGCGTCTGTCCGTCCGGACCGGGGGAGGGTGCGGGATGAGCGTGCGGCTCGTGGTCGCGGACGATCACCGGCTGATGGCCGAGGCGCTGGGCACCGCCCTGCAGCAGCGCGGCCATCGGGTGCTCGGGGTGGGTTCGCCGTGCGGTGCGGTGCTGGACCTGGTGGTCGGGCGGCGTCCGGAGGTGTGCCTGCTGGGGACGACCGCCGGGGTGGACGACCCGTTCGAACCGCTGCGCCGGTTACGCCGGGAGCGGCCGGAGATCTCCGTGGTGGTGCTGGGTCCGCTGGGCGCGCCCGGGCGGGTGGCGGCGGCGTTCGCGGCGGGCGCGGCGGGCTACGTGCGCAGCGACGAGCGGATCGAAGTGGTGGACCGGGCGATCGCCCGGGTGCGGGCGGGGGAGGCCGCCGTCGCGGTGGAGGTGCTGCGCGCGGCGTTCGAGCACCTGCTGTGGCCGGTCGCCGAACCGGACGACGAGGCGGTGCGGCTGCTGCGGCTGCTGACCCGCCGCGAGGTGCAGGTGCTGGCCCGGATCGCCGACGGCGAGGACACCGCGGCGATCGCCGCCGCGATGCGGATCGCCCCGTCCACGGCCCGCACGCACGTCCAGCGGGTGCTGAGCAAGCTCGGCGCCCGCTCCCGGCTGGAGGCCGCCGCGCTGGCGGCCCGGACCGGGCTGCTGGACCAACTGGCCTGAGAGGCGAAGACGCCGAGCGCGGCGGCGGCGGTTCCCGCGCGGCTGCGGCGGCTTCGGGCGGCCGTGACCTGGGCCGGGCGGCGCCGTCGGGTGCCCTATGCTCCGAACGAGGAACATCGGAGTGTCGCGGAGGTCGAGGGCATGAGCAAGTACCTGGTCACGGGCGGAGCCGGCTACGTGGGCAGCGTGGTGGCGGCGCACCTGCTGGAGGCGGGCCACCAGGTGACGGTGCTGGACGACCTGTCGACCGGGTTCGCGGAGGCGGTGCCGGACGGCGCGGAGTTCGTCCGCGGCCGGATCCAGGACGCCGGCGAGGTGCTCGACGCGTCCTTCGACGGTGTGCTGCACTTCGCGGCGTCCTCGCAGGTCGGCGAGTCGGTGGCGGACCCGGAGAAGTACTGGCGCAACAACGTGGCCGGCTCGCTGGAGCTGGTGTCGGCGATGCGCAAGGCCGGCGTCGGCACGCTGGTGTTCTCCTCCACCGCCGCCGTGTACGGCGAGCCGGACGAGGTGCCGATCAAGGAGACCGCGCGCACCTCGCCGACCAACGCCTACGGCGCCACCAAGCTCGCCGTGGACCACTTGATCACCTCCGAGGCGATCGCGCACGGCCTGGCCGCCGTCAGCCTGCGGTACTTCAACGTGGCCGGGGCGTACGGCCGTTACGGCGAGCGGCACGAGCCGGAGTCGCACCTGATCCCGCTGGTGTTCCAGGCGGCGCTGGGGCAGCGCTCGCACATCGCGGTGTTCGGCGAGGACTACCCGACCCCGGACGGCACCTGCATCCGCGACTACATCCACATCGCCGACCTGGCCGAGGCGCACCTGCTGGCGGTGGCCGCCGCCAAGTCCGGCGAGCACCTGATCTGCAACCTCGGCAACGGCACCGGCTTCTCGGTGCGCGAGGTGATCGAGTCGGTCAAGCGGGTCACCGGCCGGGAGATCCCGGTGCAGGTGGCCGACCGCCGCCCCGGCGACCCGGCCGTGCTGGTGGCCGCCGCCGACCGCGCCCGGGAGGCCCTCGGCTGGACGCCGAAGCGCCCCGAGCTGGACCGGATCGTCGCCGACGCCTGGGAGTTCACCCTCGCCCACCGCGCCTGACCAGCCCCGCGCCGGGCCCGACCCCGACCCCCGAAGTCACTGCGTACAGGAACTTCACCAAATCCCCACGCCGTACCGGCGGCCGCCCGTACGCTGAGTGAGGCACCGGTGGGGGTCGGGCCACGAGCAGGGGGGCAGGACGATGGGGCGGATTCGCGTCCTGGTGGTCGACGGCCACCGCATTTTCGCCGAGGCGCTCGCCACGGCGCTCGCCGCCGAGCCCGACGTGGACGTCGGGGCGGCCGGCAGCGCCGCCGCGGCCGAACGCGCCCTGGAGAGGGCGGCGGCCGAACGCCGCCCGTACGACGTGCTGCTGGTCGACACCGACCTCGGCGCGGCCCTGCCGGCACCCGGCCGGTCGGCCCAACAGCGCCCCGCCGCAGGCCAGTTGACGCGCCCCGCGGGCCGGCCGCCGGCCGATCCGGCGCGGCCGCCCGGCGACGGGATCGCTCTGGTCGGCCGCGCCTGCCGGGCCCACCCGGCGCTGCGGGCCGTGATGCTGGCCGCCCACGACGACCCGCAGCGGGCCGTCCGCGCCCTGCAGGCCGGAGCCAGCGGCTGGGTGGCCCGGGAGAGCTCGCTGGGCGCGCTGATGGCCGTCGTCCGCGGCGTTCTGCGCGAGGAGACCCACCTGCCGCCGGCCCTGCTGACCGGCGTGGTCCGCGAACTCACCTCCGCCCGGCGGGACCGCTCCGAGAGCGAACGCCTGGTGGCCGCGCTCACCCCCCGCGAGGAGGAGGTGCTGCGCTGCATGGTCGCCGGCCTCGGTAGACAGGCGGTCGCCGAGCGGCTGTTCCTCTCCCCGCACACCGTCCGCACCCACATGCAGAACGTCCTGGGCAAGTTGGGGGTGCACTCCACGCTCGCGGCGGTCGCGGTCGCCCGCCGCGCCGGGATCGCCCCCTCGGAGCCGCCCGGGCCGCTCGCCGTGCCCGCCCCCGTCCCCCCGCCGACCGTCGCCTCGACCGCAGGCCCCGGCGCGGGCTGAACGAGCCCCGCCTTCCGAGCAGGTAGCCACTCCGTGAGTCAGCGAGACCGGAGGTCAGATGTCGCCGAACCGCGCTTCCGCACGCCCGCAGGCACCCCGTCCCCGCATCCCCGAGCAGCGCGCCGGCTCCTGCCTGCGCACTCTGGTCGTCGGGGCCGGTGCGGCCGGCACGGCCCTGGTCCGCGACCTGGACCGCACCCCGGAGTTCGGCCTCGTCCCCGTCGGGGTGCTGGACGACGACCCCGCCAAGGCCGGCCGGGACGTCTCCGGCAGCCCCGTCCTCGGCCCGCTCGCCGACCTCACCGCGCTCGCCCTCGTCCACCGCGCCCAGGTGGTCGTCCTCGCCATCCCCGGCCTGCCGCACCAGCGCGTCCGCGAACTCGCCACCGCCGCGGCCGCCGCCGGCGCGGCCGTCCGCTACCTGCCGTCCTTCCTCGCCGCGCTGCGCCGCGAGGTGGTCGGCTCCGACCTGCGCACCCTGGACGTCAACCGGCTGATCGGCCGGCACGAGGTCCACGTCGTCTCACCCGACGTGCGCACCGTCATCGAGGGCCGCCGGGTGCTGGTGACGGGCGCCGGCGGCTCCATCGGCAGCGAACTGTGCCGCCAGGTCCAGGCGTTCGGGCCGGCCGCGCTCTACATGCTCGACCACGACGAGTCCAACCTGCACCGCCTCCAGCTCGACATCTGGGGCGAGGCGCTGCTCACCGACGAGTCCCTGGTGATCGCCGACATCCGGGACCGCCCGCGGATCCAGCAGATCTTCCGCGACCTGCGCCCCGACGTGGTCTTCCACGCCGCCGCCCACAAGCACCTCCCGCTGCTGGAACGCCACCCCAGCGAGGCCGTCAAGTCCAACGTCCTCGGCACCGACCACCTGGTCGAGGCCGCGCTGGCCACCGGCGTCGAACGCTTCGTCCTGATCTCCACCGACAAGGCCGCCGACCCGACCTCCGTCCTCGGCGCGAGCAAGCGCCTCGCCGAACTCATCGTCCAGGCCAACGCGAAGGACGCCCGCAACCTCGGCACCGGCGCCTTCGCCGCCGTCCGCTTCGGCAACGTCCTCGGCTCGCGGGGCTCGCTGCTGTCCGTCCTGGAGGAGCAACTGCGCAGCGGCGGGCCCGTGACGGTCACCCACCCGGACGTCACCCGGTTCTTCATGACCATCGAGGAGGCCGTCGGGCTGGTCCTGGAGGCCGGACGGATGGCGGAGGGCGGCGAGGTCTTCGTCCTCGACATGGGCGAGCCGGTGCGGATCGTGGACCTGGTCCACAACTTCGCCGAACAGGTGCAGCTGGACGCGGACGAGGTGGAGATCCGGTACACCGGGCTGCGGGCCGGCGAGAAGCTCAACGAGGCGCTCTTCGCGGACGCCGAGGAGCGGCTGCCCACCGCGCACCCCCGGATCTACGCGACCGCCGCGGAGGCCGCCACCGGCGTCGACGACCTGGCCGGCGGCCTCACCTCCCTGTACGCCGCGGCCACCACCAACGCCGACCCCCTCGTCCGCGACTGCCTGGCGGCCCTGCTCCCCGGCTACCGGAGCGCCCCGCACAAGCCGCCGGCCCTGGCCAGCCTCTACCCGGACGGCTTCTGACCATCGGAGGGCGCGAAGCATCGGGGGCCCGTGGGGATACCTCCCGGCCCGCCAGGGCTGGGGGAGAACGGCGGGGCCGGGTCTGCGGTGGGTCGAACCCTGCGATGCGGTCATGTTGCGGCGGGTGTCTTGAGGTTCCGGGAGACCAGAAACGTCGGAACGCTCAGCGCCCCCATGGCCATCCGCCACGAGCCCCCGCCGTTCCCCGGGCCCCTGATTGTTACCCCCCTTGGTTGTCACCCTGCGCGGTCGAAGGGGATGACCAACTGGCGGAGCAGGGACGCGAGTTCGGCGCGCTGGGTGGGGGCGAGCCGGGCCAGGATCTCGCGTTCGTGGGCGAGGAGGCCGGCCAGGGCCTGGTCGGCCTTGTCGCGGCCGGCGTCGGTGAGGCGGACCAGGACGCCGCGGCGGTCGTCCGGGTCGGGGAGGCGGACGACCAGGCCCTTGGTGGTGAGGCGGTCGATGCGGTTGGTCATGGTGCCCGAGGTGACCAGGGTCTGGGTGAGGAGCTGGCCCGGGGAGAGCTGGTAGGGGTCGCCGGCCCGGCGGAGCGCGGTGAGGACGTCGAACTCCCACGGTTCGAGGCCGTGCTCGGCGAACGCGGTGCGACGGGCGCGGTCCAGGTGGCGGGCGAGTCGGCTCACCCGACTGAGGACCTCAAGGGGCTCCACGTCGAGGTCGGGGCGCTCACGGCGCCATGCTGCGACCAGGCGGTCGACCTCGTCCTCCATGACGATCAGTGTATCGGGGGATGTGTCGATGTGAAGTCTCTTGACATCAAGAGATAACAAAGGAACGCTCGACGCCCGAAAGATATCTTGATGTCGAGATACTTCTGGAGGTCCGCCATGCCCGCCGACTGGGACGCCCGCCAGTACCTGCGCTACGCCGAGGAACGCATCCGGCCCCTGAACGAGCTGCTCGCCCGGGTCCCCGAACTCCCGCCCAGGCCCACCGTGCTGGACCTCGGCTGCGGCCCCGGCAACTCCACCGCGGTGCTCCGCCGCCGCTGGCCCGAGGCCCGCCTGCTCGGCCTGGACACCTCGCCCGCCCTGCTGGAGACCGCCCGCACCAGCGGCGAGCCGACGGCCGAGTACCGGCTGCAGGACGTCACCCGGTACGACCCCGCCCCCGAACGGCCCGACCTGATCGCGTCCAACGCCGCCCTGCACTGGATGGACACCCCCACCGACGACCACCTCGCCCTGCTGCCCCGCTGGGCCGCCGCGCTGCGCCCCGGCGGGGTGATCGCCTTCCAGCTGCCCGGCAACTTCGCCGCCCCCAGCCACACCCTGCTCGCCGACCTGCGCCGCAGCGCCCGCTGGAAGGAACGCCTCGGCGCCGTCCGCCCCGACGCGTCCTGCCACCACCCGGCCCGCTACCTGGAGGCGCTGCTGGCCGCGGGCTGCACCGCCGACGTCTGGGAGACCACGTACCTGACGGTGCTGCCGGGCGAGGACCCGGTGCTGGAGTGGGTCAAGGGCACGGCGCTGCGCCCGGTGCTGGAGCGGCTGCCGCAGGAGGGCGAGCGGCGGGAGTTCCTGGCGCAGTACGGCGCGCTGCTGCGCGAGGCGTACCCGGCGACCGCGCACGGCACGGTCTTCCCGTTCCGCCGGGTCTTCGCGGTGGCCGTGAAGAACTGACGGTTCACTTGCTGCCGGGCAGCGCGGGGTGGCGGCCCAGCACCACCACGCCGACCACGATCG
>NZ_JBSGDD010000174.1:0-5541 GCF_053602195.1 Kitasatospora sp. NPDC004531
GTTCCCACTCGGCATCCGTGAGATCTCCCCGCCCCATACCCGAACCAACGAGCAAGGCAGGTGACAGTCACATGATCGACCGGACAAGTCCTAGTCCCCCGTGGTGCGCCGCCCACGGCGCGGGTCCAGACTCGACGTGCGGACCTCCCGCCGCCGTCCCCCGGCGGCGGGCGCACCCACGGAGGATCTTGATGACCGATTCCACGGACAGCGACTCCAGGCCGACTCCGGACAGCCGGCTGCACACCGGGGCGGAGAATCCGGTGGACCCCGAGGACCTGGTGAGGGCCAAGGGGCTCGACGTCACCCCGGAGCGGATCGCGAAGGCGAAGAAGGACCTGGAGGAGCACGGCGCGGCAGCCGTCGAGAAGGTGGTGCCCTGAGTCGCGCCACCCGGCCCGACCCGGCGGTCGATTTCCCGAAGTGACGTGCGTCACGGAAATCGGCCGCCTCTTTCGTTCCCGCACTACCCGCCCGGCAATTGGAGAAACTGCTGGATAACGGTGCCCCAGGAGCCCCGCGGAGGTGATTTCGCACACTCTGCTCCGCTTTCCGACCCCACCCCTCGGGCATTGAACAGCCCGTATGGGGAAAGTGCGGACAACCGATCACCGGCGGGTGACAGATCCCCCGAACAGCCGGGACCCGTCCGGGCCAGCCGGTAATGTCGAAGGCGTGCCAGCCAAGCCCGAATCCCCCGTGCCGCGGATATCGACCGCACCGCGCACGGTTCCGGTCCAGTCCGAGCGCGATTCCGTCACCAAGGCGACCGAATCCGCACCCACGTCGATCAGTCGGCGGCACGCCCTGCTCTTCGGCATCACCGCCGTGCTGTACCTGGCAGTGGTGCTCGCCATCATGTGCGACTCGCCACTGGTCGACCTGGACTGGGCGCTGCAGCAGCTGCGCCCGTACAAGCAGTGGCCGGAGGCGCTGCCCTACCTGGACATCTGGGTGATCGCCGGACAGCGCGGCCCGACCGCGATCGCGGCCTGCCTGTGGCTGGGCTGGCGCTGCTACCGGATGCACTCGGCCCGGCCGCTGCTGGTGATGGGCATGGCCCTGCTGCTGCTGAACGTCACGGTCGGCGCGGTGAAGATCCTCACCGGCCGGCTGGGCCCGCACTACGCGCACTACGTGGGTTCGCCCGAGCTGTTCTCCGGCGGCACCATCTTCCCGTCCGGGCACACCGCCAACGCCGTGGTCACCTGGGGCGTGCTGGCCTACCTGGCGATGCGCTGGCGGAAGACCGGCACCGTACTGGCCGGCCTCACCGCCGCCTCGATCGGACTGACCACCGTCTACCTGGGCACCCACTGGATCTCGGACGTGTTCGCCGGCTGGGCGGCGGGCGCGCTGGTGCTGCTGTCGCTGCCGCTGGCCGAGCCGGCCGTCGCGGCGCTGGACGAGCGGGTGCTGGCGATCTGGCACCGCGAGGGCCGGTTCGCCCGCCCCGCCCCGGTGCCCCGCCCGAAGCCGGCCGCCGCACACTGGTCGACCCGCCCGCTGCCGGTCCGTCCTCAGCCCGCCCAGGCCCGTTCCACCACCCCGTCCCGGACGGTCAGGTTGAGCCGCCCGGACAGGTACTCCATGGTGAGCAGCGCCTCCGGCTCCAGCACCCGCACGGTCCGCCAGCCGCGCTCCGCGGCCAGTGCCCGGGCCCGCTCCACGGGCAGTCCCAGATAGTCGTCCGGCCGATCGTGCATCGCTCCGCCTCCCCGATCCCGACAGTCCTACGCTGGAAGGGTACGAGGGAGGCGGTGGCGCATGCGGCGGGCGAGGACCCCGAAGGTCTGGCGCAGCGGGACGGAGCCGGCCACCGCGCGCAGTGATCTCAAGCTCCGGTTCCTGCTGTCCATGCTGTTCCTGCCGTTCTTCGCCCTGTGCACGGCGGGCTTCGCCGTCTGGGCCGCCTTCGCGTCGCCGCACGGCGCGCCCAGCAGCGGGACGCTGACCGCGTTCGCGGTGGGCTGCGGCGTGCTGTCGCTGGTGGCGGCGGCGGACCTGTGGGTCGTGGTGCGCCGCCGCCGCACCGAGCTCTAGCGTGCGCCGACCGCCTGCTTGACCAGGGTCCGCCCGAAGTCCCACATCAGGCCGCTGCCGCGGTGGGCGTCGTCCATCACCTCGGTGAAGGCGTCCAGGAAGCGGTCGACCTCCCGCTCGGTGATGATCAGGGGCGGGATCAGCTTGATCACTTCCAGGTGGTCGCCGGAGACCTGGGTGAGGATCCGGTGCCGCTGCAGCAGCGGGACGACCACCATCTGCGCGAACAGGCCCTTGCGGGCCGCCTGCAGGGCCGTCCAGCCGGTGCGCAGCTTGAGCGACTTGGGGCGGCCGAACTCGATGCCGATCATCAGGCCGCGTCCGCGCACCTCGGCGAGCAGTTCGTACCGTTCGACCAGCGCCGCGAGCCGGGCCCGGAACAGCTCCCCCACCCGGGCGGCGTTCTCCACCACGCCCTCCTGCCGCATCACGTGCAGGGTGGCCAGTGCGGCGGCCATCGCCTGGGCGTTGGAGCCGAAGCTGGCGGAGTGCACCAGCACCCGGTCCATCGAGGAGTACACCTTCTCGAAGATCCACGCCTTGCCGAGGGTGGCCCCGATCGGGACGTAGCCGCCGGACAGCGCCTTGGCCGCGCACACCAGGTCCGGCTGGACGCCCTCCTCGGCCTGGTACGCGAAGAAGGCGCCGGTGCGGCCGACGCCGGTCTGCACCTCGTCGCAGATCAGCAGCGCCTTGTGCTCGTGCAGCAGCCGCTGGGCGGCGGCCAGCCAGCCGGCCGGCGGGCCGAGCACCCCCTTGCCCTGGATCGGCTCCACGATCAGCGCGGCGACGTCGCCCTTCTTCAGCTCCCGCCGCAGCGCGTCGAGGTCGCCCAGCGGGACGGCGGTGTCCGGCAGCAGCGGGTCGAAGCCCTTGCGGAAGCCCTGCTCGCCGTTGACGGACAGCGAGCCGGTGGTGAGGCCGTGGAAGGCGTGGTCGCAGTACAGGACGCGGCGCCGGCCGGTGGCGTACCGGGCGAACTTGAGCGCCGTCTCGACCGCCTCGGTGCCGCTGTTGCCGAAGAAGACCCGGTCGAGGCCGGGCGCGAGGGCGAGCAGCTGTTCGGCGAGCAGGCCGGGCAGCGGGGAGCAGTCGAAGCGGGTCAGGTCGGCCGTCTCCAGGTCCATCGCCTGCTGGACGGTGGCCCGGACGGCGGGGTGGTGCCGGCCGAGCGCGAAGACGCCGAACCCGGCGAGCATGTCGAGGTACTCGTTGCCCTCGGCGTCGTAGAAGTACGGGCCCTTCGCGCGGACGTACGTCCGGTCGAAGCCGATGGTGTGCAGCATCCGCGGCAGCTGCGGGTTGAGGTAGCGGGCGTGCAGCTCGTAGCGTTCGCCGCCGCGGGCGTCGAGCAGGGCGGCGAGGTCGAGCGGTTCGGCCTGGGTCACGCGGGTTCGCTCCAATCGGTCACACGCGGGGGAACTGGACGCCGGGGCGGGTGCCGGTGCCGGGCAGCAGGCGGCGGGCGTGGGCGGCGGTCTGGGCGGCGACGCCGGTGCCGGTGAGGCCGATCTCTTCGAGGATCTCGCCGCGCGAGGCGTGTGCCAGGAACTCCTGCGGGATGCCGAGGTCGCGCAGCGGGGTGTCGACCCCGGCGTCCCGCATGGCCTGCGCGAGGGCGGCGCCGACGCCGCCGGCCCGGCCGTTGTCCTCGACGGTGACCACCATCCGGTGCGCGCCGGCCAGCTCGACCAGGGCGGCCTCGACGGGCTTGACCCAGCGCGGGTCGACGACGGTGGCGGTGATGCCCTCGGCGGCGAGCAGCGCGGCGGCGTCCAGGCAGGCGGCGGCCATCGGGCCGACGGCGACCAGCAGCACGTCGGGGGCGGGCCCGGTGCGGGCGAGCACGTCGAGGCCGCCGGTGCGTTCGATCGCGGGCACGTCGGGGCCGAGCTCGCCCTTGGGGAAGCGCACCACGGTGGGGGCGTCGTCGACGTCGACGGCCTCGCGCAGCTGTTCGCGCAGCCGGGCGGCGTCGCGCGGGGCGGCGATCCGCAGCCCGGGGACGACCTGCAGCAGCGACAGGTCCCACATCCCGTTGTGCGAGGCCCCGTCGTTGCCGGTGACGCCGGCCCGGTCGAGCACGAAGGTGACGCCGAGGCGGTGCAGCGCGACGTCCATCAGCACCTGGTCGAACGCCCGGTTGAGGAAGGTCGCGTACACCGCGACCACGGGGTGCAGCCCGCCGGTGGCCAGGCCCGCGGCGGAGGCGACGGCGTGCTGTTCGGCGATGCCGACGTCGAAGGTCCGCCCGGGGTGGGCCTTGGCGAACGGCCCGAGCCCGACGGGGTGCAGCATGGCGGCGGTGACGGCGACCAGTTCGGGCCGCTCGGCGCCGAGCGCGAGCATCTCCTGGCCGAACACGGACGTCCAGGAGGCGCCGGCGGACGGCGAGATCGGCAGGCAGGTGTACGGGTCGATCGGGTTGACGGCGTGGAACCGGTCGGCCTCGTCCTGCTCGGCGGGCCGGTAGCCGCGGCCCTTGACGGTCAGGCAGTGCACGATGACGGGCCCGCCGAAGTTGCGGGCCTGGCGCAGCGCCTGTTCGACGGCGGCGACGTCGTGGCCGTCGATCGGTCCGAGGTACTTCAGGCCGAGGTCCTCGAACAGGCCCTGCGGGGCGAAGGCGTCCTTGAAGCCCTTCTTCGCGCCGTGCAGGGCGTCGAACAGCGGCGGCCCGACCACGGGGGTGCGCTGCAGGGCGTCCTTGCCCCAGGCGAGGAAGCGTTCGTAGCCCTTGGTGGTGCGCAGCGTGGCGAGGTGGTGGGCGAGGCCGCCGATGGTGGGCGAGTAGGAGCGTCCGTTGTCGTTGACGACGATGATCAGCGGCCGGTCCTCGGCCTCGGCGATGTTGTTGAGGGCTTCCCAGGCCATGCCGCCGGTGAGCGCGCCGTCGCCGATCACGGCGACGGTGCAGCGGTCGACGCCGAGCAGCTGGTCGGCCTTGGCGATGCCGTCGGCGTAGCCGAGCGCGGTGGAGGCGTGCGAGTTCTCGATCAGGTCGTGCGGGGATTCGGCGCGCGAGGGGTAGCCGGAGAGTCCGTCCTTGGCGCGCAGCCGGCTGAAGTCCTGGCGGCCGGTGAGCAGCTTGTGCACGTAGGCCTGGTGGCCGGTGTCCCAGAGGATGCGGTCGTGCGGGGAGTCGAAGACGCGGTGCAGGGCGATGCCGAGTTCGACCACGCCGAGGTTGGGTCCGAGGTGTCCGCCGGTGCGGGTGACGTTGTCGATCAGGAAGTCGCGGATCTCGGCGGCGAGCGGCGGGAGTTGTTCGGGGTGCAGTCGGCGCAGGTCGGCGGGCCCGGTGATCCGGCTCAGCAGTGGCATGGCGTACCCCTCACGGCTGGTGCGGGTGGGTGGACGGTCGGTGTCCAGCCTGCGGCCCCGCGTTCGCGGTCGCCTGTCGGCGTGGGCCGCCCGCGCCGTGGCGCGGGCGGCCGGTGACGGCTGCTGGAGACCGTCCACCTGCCGCTGCCCGCCGACACCGCGCCCGAGCAGCTG
>NZ_JBSGDD010000175.1:0-5487 GCF_053602195.1 Kitasatospora sp. NPDC004531
CTTGATCTGCTCGTCGTCGCCCTCGCCCTCGCCGGTGAGGTTGTCGCCGGTGTGCTCGACCGAACCGTCCGCGCTCTTCAGGTTGTTGAAGAAGACGAAGTCGGCGTCGGAGCGGACCCGGCCCTGCTCGGTGCAGAGCAGCGCGCTGGCGTCCAGGTCGAAGTCCGAGCCGGTGGTGGTGCGCACGTCCCACCCGAGGCCGACGACCACAGCGGTCAGGCCCGGCGCCTCCTTGGTCAGCGAGACGTTGCCACCCTTGCTGAGCGAGACTCCCACGATGTGCCCCTCCGGTTCTCGCCGCCCGGGCGCTCGGCTCGGGCGGCCCTTTGCCTTTACTTGAATCTACAACACTGTAGAGGCGTCGAGAATCCCCGGTCCGCGGAGCCGACGGCCGGTCAACTCCCCTCCGCGGTCCGCCGGTACGGCGCCGAGGCCGGCCGGACGCGGCCCGCGGCCCGGCGATGGTGCTCCGCGGGGCTCAGCCGATCACCTGGAGGGCGACCAGTGCGCCGACGCCGCCCAGGCCCATGAAGATCGGCGACAGCACCTTCACCTCGACCCAGCTCCCGGCCCGGAACCGCATCCCCTTCGGCGGGCCGATCGGGTACCAGCGCTTGCGGCCGATCGGGATCGGCCACAGGATCGGGCAGCCCGAGACGGTCAGCGCGTCGCCGACGCAGTGCACCAGCGCGCCCAGCACGATCGGGAGGCCGATCCACAGGTAGTCCTGCCCGGGTGCGTCGAACAGCCACCGGGAGCCGTTGCCCGGCCGGTCCAGGACGTCCGCCAGCAGCCACGCGCTGGTCAGCCCGAGCAGCCACACCAGCACGTCGCTGGAGACGCGGGCGTGCCTCCACAGCAGGCCCTCGATGGCCAGCACCATGTGCACGAACAGCACGGCGAGCACGCCCCACCGGCCGCCGTACACGGCGACCGCGGCTGCCGCGGCCCCGCACAGCACCGCCCACGGCCAGGTGTGGGTCAGCGTCCGGTGCCCGCCCGAGCGGCGGGCGTCGCCCTTGCCCCGGGTCGACCGGTAGACGGCGGCCGACAGCTTGTCGATCACCTCGCACGCCCACCGCGACACCGGCCCGAAGGCCCGCGATATCGTCGCCGCCCGGTGGTCCAGGTCCGGGGCGAGCGCCGCGCCCGCCGTGATCAGCGCGCCGACCAGCAGCACCGGCCACGGCATCGGCTCCCCCCACACGGCCGCCACCGCCCCGGCCACCAGCCACGCCGTCGCACCCGACAGCGCATGCGCCGGTCCCATCATGGTGATCCCATCCTCTCGCTCCGCCAGGGCCGTCCGGGCCTGACGGAGCGTGAGCATAGCCACTGTTGATCATCGGACGGTCACACCCGCCCGAAGGAGGCGAACCGGCGCCCGCGGCGCCCGACGCCCCCGTGCCGGGCGACTCGTTCCCACCCCGCCCCGGACCGCGCCCGCCACGCCCGCCGATGTACCGTCCGGCGGAAGGCAACTGACGCACCGTGGCCCCGCGCGGGCGACGGGGCGTCACGCGGCCGCAGGCTCCCGCCCGTTGTGCCACCCGTGCCACCCCCGCCCCGGGCATCGGCCACGACTACGCCACAACCGGTAGCCCGCGCTCCGTCGGCCGTCGCGACCGGCTGCCGTGCGAACGGCCGCGCCGCGTAGGCGGCGGTACGGGTTCATGCCAAGGCACTGGGCCGGCGGTCGGCGGCCCCCCTAGCATGTGGGGCCACCGGGCTCCCCGTGCCGCACCGCACCGTCCCGTGCGCCCCGCCCCGCCGTGTTCCCCGGGGCCGGCGTGCGCCCGTCGGCTGCCGCAACCGTCCCCACCACCCTGGGAGTTGACCGCCCATGCAGGCTCGATCCGCCCTGCCCTCCGTCAGGCCCCTGCGGGCCGCCGTGCTGGTGCTGGCCCTGTTGGCCGCGCTGCTCGCCGCCGCCGTGCCCGCCGCCGGGCCCGCGCACGCCGCCGTCCCGGACCGCTGGGGCTTCGCCTACCTCGACAACCCGACCCCGCCGCCCGGCTACGTCCCCGACCCCTCGCGGCAGTGGGGGAGTTGGGCGTCCCCGGCGAGCAACCCCGTCAAGGTCGACCAGACCGGCCTGGGCACCTACCTGGTGCACTTCCCGCTGATCGCCGGCCCCGGCGGCGTCGCGCACGCCACGGCCGTCAACCGCACCGGCACGTGGTGCCAGCTCACCGGCTGGAACATCGCCGGCTCCGGCATCGACGTCGGCGTGGCCTGCTACAAGCCGAGCGGCGCGCCCGACAACTCGCCGTTCACCGTGCTGTACACCAGCAGCAGCGGCACGCCCGCGACCGGCGGCCAGTACGGCTACCTGGACTCCACCCCCGGCGGCGCGCTGATCACCCAGTACAACTCCTCCGGCGGCGCGAACCTCTCCAGCCACGGCTCCACCGGCATCTGGAAGGCCTGGCTGCCCGGCGTCGGCGCCGCCACCAACCTCGGCAACGTCGAGGTCACCGCCGTCAACCCGGGCCTCGGCGCGCGCTGCAAGGTCGCGGACTGGTACCCGGCCGCCACCGGCCAGACCTTCCTGGTGGCCTGCTTCGACGCCGCCAACGCGCCCCTCGACACCGAATGGACGCTCAGCTACTCCGTCAAGCGCGCCGTGCACGGCCCGGCGATCCCGCCGAAGTCCTTCGGCTACCTCTGGTACAACGGCGCGGTGCCGGTCGGCACCAACTACAACTCGGTGGCCGGCAGCAACTCGCTGGCCGTCGGCGTGCCCTCCACCGTCACCCTGCCGAACCTCGCCGTGCCCTCCGACCACGCGCAGGTCACCGCGTTCGGCAGCGGCCCCGGCTGGTGCCAGCTGGCCCTGCCGTGGAGCCGCACCTCCGGCACCGTCCAGCTGAACCCGATCTGCTTCAACCCCGGCGGCGGGCCCGTCGTCGCACCCTTCCTGACCGCCTACACCTCGGCGTTCTGACGCCCACCACGCACCACCCGGAGCCGGTCCCGCCTCGACGGGGCCGGCTCCGGCGCGTTCGGTGTGCCCGGTGTGCCCGGCGCGGACGTCAACGGGAGCGCGGGCGGAGTACGACACGGGGGTGGTGCGGCCCGGGGCGGGCGGCCGGGGCCGGTCACCCCCGCGGTGGGCTCCCCGGACGTGCCGGGAAGGCGCTTCCCGACGCCCGCCTGCACCGTCGATCCCCGTGCGGGGCGGGGGAGTTGGGGAGGTCGGCGGCCGCCCCGCCGCGCCCCGCCCGGGTCGCGGGCGCGCGCGAGGGCCGGGACGGAAGTACGGCCGACGCGCCGATCGTCACCGAACGGAATCGGTCGGTCACTGATAGAGATGGTTCGTCCGTTTTGGCAAGGGAGCCACCATGACCATCCTGACCGACCGCAACCCGCCGCCCGCCGCGGCGCCGGACCCGCGCGCCGTGCGCAAGCCCGGGAGCATGCTCGTCCGCTGGATCACCACCACCGACCACAAGACCATCGGCAGCCTGTACCTGGGCACGTCGTTCGCGTTCTTCCTGATCGGCGGAGTGATGGCGCTGATCATGCGCGCCGAACTCGCCCGCCCGGGGACGCAGATCGTCTCCAACGAGCAGTTCAACCAGCTGTTCACCATGCACGGCACGGTCATGCTGCTGGTGTTCGCCACCCCGCTGTTCTCCGGCTTCGCGAACTGGATCATGCCGCTCCAGATCGGCGCGCCCGACGTCGCCTTCCCCCGGCTGAACATGTTCGCGTACTGGCTCTACCTGTTCGGCTCGCTGATCGCGATGGGCGGCTTCCTCACCCCGCAGGGCGCGGCGGACTTCGGCTGGTTCGCCTACTCGCCGCTGTCGGACGCGGTGCACTCGCCGGGCATCGGCGGCGACCTGTGGATCATGGGCCTGGTGTTCTCCGGGTTCGGCACCATCCTCGGCTCGGTCAACTTCATCACCACGATCATCTGCATGCGCGCCCCCGGCATGACCATGTTCCGGATGTCGATCTTCGTCTGGAACACCCTGCTGACCGCCGTGCTGATCATCATGGTCTTCCCCCTGCTGGCCGCCGCGCTGCTCGCCCTGGAGGCGGACCGCAAGTTCGGGGCGCACGTCTTCGACCCGCTGAACGGCGGGCCGATCCTGTGGCAGCACCTGTTCTGGTTCTTCGGCCACCCCGAGGTGTACATCATCGCGCTGCCGTTCTTCGGCATCATCTCCGAGATCATCCCGGTCTTCAGCCGCAAGCCGATGTTCGGCTACTCCGGCCTGATCGCCGCCACCATCGCGATCTCCGGCCTGTCCCTCACGGTCTGGGCGCACCACATGTTCGTCACCGGACAGGTGCTGCTGCCGTTCTTCTCCTTCATGACGTTCCTGATCGCCGTGCCCACCGGCGTGAAGTTCTTCAACTGGCTGGGCACCATGTGGAAGGGCTCACTGAGCTTCGAGACACCGATGCTGTGGGCGTTCGGCTTCCTGGTCACCTTCCTGTTCGGCGGCCTGACCGGCGTCCTGCTGGCCTCACCGCCGCTCGACTTCCACGTCTCCGACAGCTACTTCGTCATCGCGCACTTCCACTACGTGGTCTTCGGCACCGTCGTCTTCGCGATGTTCGCCGGCTTCCACTTCTGGTGGCCGAAGTTCACCGGGCGGATGCTGGACGAGCGGCTCGGCAAGATCTGCTTCTGGACGCTGTTCGTCGGCTTCCACACCACCTTCCTGGTCCAGCACTGGCTCGGTGCGGAGGGCATGCCGCGCCGCTACGCCGACTACCTCGCCGCGGACGGCTTCACCACCCTCAACATGATCTCCACCATCGGCTCGTTCCTGCTGGGCCTGTCGATGCTGCCGTTCCTCTACAACGTCTGGAAGACCGCCAAGTACGCGCCGAAGGTCGAGGAGGACGACCCGTGGGGCTGGGGCCGCTCGCTGGAGTGGGCGACCTCCTGCCCGCCGCCGCGGCACAACTTCGTCACCCTGCCGCGGATCCGCTCCGAGTCCCCGGCGTTCAACCTGCACCACCCCGACGTCCCCGACGAGCTCCAGGACGCCGGCCACCAGGGCGGGGCGGCGATCACCGGCGAAGAGCGGCGATGAGCGAGCGGACGCCCACCGGCGGCCACCCCGTCGACACCGCCGGCGAGGCCGACGCGGGCCTGCGCAGACTCGAGGGCTACCTGTACTGGCAGAACCAGAGCCGGCAGGCCCGGCAGGCCGCCGAGGAATTCGCCGACCTGCTGCCCTGGCTGACCAGCACCCAGCGCCACGACCTGGAGCACCACTTCGCACAGACCCAGCTGCTCGCCGCCCGCCGCGGACTCGAACAGTTCCGGGAGAACCGCGAGCGGCTGCGCGAGCAGTACGGCCGTCGCTACCGGCAGCTGCGGGCCCGCTGCGTGCTGGCCGCCCTGCTGGGCGCCGCCGCCTGCACGGCGGTCGCGCTCGCGATCTCCCTCGCGGTCGCCCGGCCCTGACGGCCGACGAAGCGCAGTCCTTCGCGGTGCTCGACGCGTACGCCGCGGCGGGC
>NZ_JBSGDD010000176.1:0-5467 GCF_053602195.1 Kitasatospora sp. NPDC004531
CGTTCCCACTCGGCATCCGTGAGATCTCCCCGCCCCATACCCGAACCAACGAGCAAGGCAGGTGACAGTCACATGATCGACCGGACAAGTCCTAGCCACTGCCCGTTCGCCGTTGAGGCCCGGCGGGCTCAGTCACGGTTTGCTCACGCTTGCCCGCCGCAGGCGGTTCACAAGGGTACAAGTCGTCCCGGCCGGGTAGAGCACAGGTGCCGGGGGATCCCACCCCGGAGGGCATCGACCGGCGGCCCGGCCGCCGGTTCTCTCATCTCGCCGCAGCCGCCGCACCCTTCTCCGGTGCGCCCACGACCCGGCACCCGGCACCACCTCGCACACCCCACCCTTCACCGCTTTCTCGCCATGCCCTGGCGCAGAGTGAAAGGAGCCTCCGGTGAGCAATGACGCCTCCGGGGCGAACGCCCGATCCGCAGACGCGGGTCCGCTCGGCAATCTGGCCCTCGGTCTCACCCTCCTCGCGTACGGCCTGCTGGGCACCGGTGTGCTCAGCGGCACCTCGACCGGCGGCGCCGCCACGCTGGTCAAGCTGGTCGGCGGCGTGACGCTGTTCGTCGCCGGCCTGTGGCAGTTCCACGGCGGCAACCGCTTCGACGGCACCGCGTACACCGCCCTCGCCGCCTTCTGGGCGGCCTCGACGGCGGCCGGCGCGGCCGGCAAGAACACCGCCGGCCTGTTCCTGCTGCTGTGGGCGCTGCTGGCACTCACCCTGACCGCCGCCGCCTGGGGCGACGGCCAGCTCGGCCGCGCCGTCTACGGCCTGCTGACGCTCGCCCTGCTGCTCGACGCCATCGGCGTCCTCAGCGGCTCCGGCGGCTGGGGCAAGGTCGGCGGCTGGGTCGCCGCGCTGGCCGGCCTGGGCGCCTGGTACTCGGCCACCGCCGCCCTCACCGGCGGCCGCTGGGGCAGGCTGGCACTCCCCGTCAAGTAACCTCCGCAGTCCCCGAGGCCCGGACGCCACCCCCACGGCGCCCGGGCCTCGGCCTGTCCGGAGGGCATTTCCCCTGCTCAAGGGCCTTTGTTTTTCGATGACTTGACGGCACGTCGGATCGTCAGTTCTATAGTGCTAGGAAGCTAGATAAATGAGGTTGTGGTGATCGAGTTCCACATCGAGCCCCGGACCGGTGTCGCCCCCTATCTGCAGCTGGTCCACCAAGTACGACAGGCGCTCCGACTGGGCCTGCTGCACCAGGGCGACCGGCTGCCGAAGGTCAAGGACGTCGCGGCCAAGGTCGCGATCAACCCCAACACCGTGCTCAAGGCTTACCGCCAGCTGGAGAACGAGGGCCTGGTCTCCCCGAAGCCGGGCGTCGGCACCTTCGTCACCGGCACCCTCGGCGACCCCACCCCGTCCGAACACGAGCCGCTGCGGCGGGAGTTGCGCCGCTGGCTGGCCTCGGCACGCGCCGCCGGACTGGACCCGGAGTCCATCGAGGCCCTGTTCCACCAGACCTTCCGAAGCACCGTCGAAGAGGAGCGATGACCGCGATCGTCGAAACCCGGGCGCTGACCAAGCGCTACGGCCGCCGCACGGCCCTGGCCGACTGCACCCTGACCGTCCCCGCCGGACGCGTCGTCGGGCTGGTCGGCCCCAACGGCGCCGGCAAGTCCACCCTGCTGCAACTGGCCTGCGGCCTGCTCACCCCCACCAGCGGCACCGTCGAGGTGTTCGGCCGCCCACCGGCCGCCGACAGCGCCCAACTCGGCCGGGTCGGCTTCGTCGCCCAGGACACCCCGACCTACGCCGCCCTGACCGTCGCCGACCACCTGCGCCTGGGCGCCAGGCTCAACCCGCGCTGGGACGCCGCCCTCGCCGACCGCCGCATCCGCCAGCTCGGCCTCGACCCCGCCCAACGGGCCGGCCGCCTCTCCGGCGGCCAGCGCGCCCAGCTCGCACTCACCCTCGCCATCGCCAAACGGCCCGAACTGCTGCTGCTGGACGAGCCGGTGGCCGCCCTCGACCCGCTCGCCCGGCGCGCCTTCCTGCAGAGCCTGATGGAGTTCGTCGCCGACTCCGGGTCCGAGGCCACCGTGGTGCTCTCCTCCCACCTGGTCTCCGACCTGGAACGGGTCTGCGACCACCTGATCGTGCTGGCCGGCGCCCGCATCCAGGCCGACGGCGAGATCGACGACCTGCTCGCCACCCACTTCCGGCTCACCACCGCCCGCCGCGCCGCCGACACCCTGCCGGCCGGCCTGCGGGTGATCCACGCCGAACACACCGAACGCCAGAGCACCTTCACGGTCCGCGCCGACACCCCGATCGAGGACCCCGCCTGGGCGATCGAGCCGCTCGGCCTGGAGGACCTGGTCCTCACCTACATGACCCCGACCGCCGACCTGCGACCCGTCCTGGAGCCACAGCGATGATCTGGCTGACCTGGCGTCAGTTCCGCACCCACCTCCTGGTGGCCGCCGCCGCGCTCGCCGCCGCCGCCGTCTACGTGGTGGTGAGCGGACTGCGACTGCGCAACGGCTTCCACGACCTCCCGGCCGACTGCGCCGGCCTCTGCCCCGACGCGAACCGGCTGATCGGCCACTACCGCAACCCGTACTGGGTCGGCAGCGCGCTGGTGCTGCTGGCCCCCGCGCTGATCGGGGCGTTCTGGGGCGCGCCGATGATCGCCCGCGAGCTGGAGACCGGCACCTACCGGATGGTCTGGAACCAGGGCGTCCGCCGCAGCCGCTGGCTGGCCGTGAAACTGCTGGTCACCGTGGCGGCCGCGATGCTCGCCACCGGCCTGCTCAGCCTGCTGGTGTCCTGGTTCACCGCCCCGCTCGACCGCCTCAACCACGACCGCTTCCAGCCGCTGATGTTCGACGTCCGCGGCGTGGTCCCGCTCGGCTACGCCGCGTTCGCGGTCGCCCTCGGCGCCTGCCTGGGCCTCTTCCTGCGCCGCACCGTGGCCGCGATGGCCCTCACCCTGGCGGTCTTCACCGCCGTCCAGGTCCTGGTGCCGCTCGTCGTGCGGGAGCACTACCGGGCCGCCGCCCACACCCGGATCTCGCTGAGCTCCGAGACGCTCGGCTCCGCCCGCTCGTTCGGCTTCACCGGGGACCGGCTCGGGGCGGACTCCCCCATGATCGCCTCCTTCGACCTCCCCGACGGCTGGGTGCTGACCGGCAACGAACCCCAGCCGGTCCGCGACCGCACCGGCCGCGCCCTCACCCTCGGCACCCAGCCCTGCCCCGCCACCAACGGCAACCCCCCGGACCGCACCTGCCTGTCCCAGGCCGACCTGAGCGTCGACGTCGACTACCAGCCCGCCGACCGCTACTGGCCGTTCCAGTGGATCGAGACCGCGATCTACCTCGCCCTCACCGCCGCCCTGGCCGCCCTCACCACCTGGGGCCTCCACCGCCGCCTCGGCTGACGCCGCGGACGGGACGCGGCCGAAGCCAACGCAACTGGCTTCGGCCGCGCCCCCACCCTACGGGCCACCGGACCGCCGAATGAACGCCCGGCGACCGATCCCGCAAACCCCTCCCGCCCCAGCGGCCGATTGCTAGGGTCTCCGTTCGGAGGCGATGCGCATGGGCCAGTGGCAGGTGGGCACGGAGACGCTCGCCGCATGCCGTTTTGCGATCTCGCCGCTGGTCGAGACGGTCGCCACGCTCGGCATCCTCGCCGAGGTCCGGCCCGAGCCCTGGCGCCGCGCCTGGCTCGCCGCCCACCAGCCCGCGTTCCGGCAGCACCTCGCCGCCGCGCCCCACCTCGCCGACTGGCTGGCCGCCCGCCGGCCCGCCCACTGGCCCGCCGAGTTCCGGCTGCCGCCGCCCGACCCGGACGCCGACCCGCTCGGGCTCGACCTCGACGGACTCGACCTGCCGCCCGAGCTCGCCGAACTCCTCGACTGGACCTGGCGGCACGTCGTCCACCCCGAATGGCCGGCCCGCCTGCGCACCCTCCGCGCCGACGCCACCGCCCGCCGCCGCCTCGCCGGCCACCACGGCTGGCCCGCCGCCCTCCCCGCGCTCGGACCCCGGCACCGCTGGCTCTCCAGCGGCCGACTGCTGCTCACCGTCCCCGCCGACGAACCCCCCGACGGCGAGCTGCTGTTCGTCCCCACCGGCGCCCGCCACGGGTGGATCGCCCAGGACGCCGGCCGAGTCGCCGTGGTCTACCCGGTCTCCGCCGCACCCGTCCCTACCCCGCGGACCCCGCCCGCCAGCCTCGGCCGCCTGCTCGGCAGCGCCCGCGCCGAGCTGCTCGCCGGCCTCGACCGCCCCCGCGACACCGTCCAGCTCGCCACCCTGACCGGCCTCAGCCCCGCCACCGTCGGCGACCACCTCACCGTCCTGCTCGACGCCCGCCTGGTCGCCCGCGCCCGCTCCGGCACCGCCGGCCGCTACTACCGCACCGCGCTCGCCGAGGCCCTGCTCTCCGCCCAGCGCGGCTGAACTCCCTCAGCCCTGTACCGCGGTGGGCTCCGGCTCCCGCTGCTCCGCAGGCTCCACCGGCATCTCCTTCCGCGGCCGCCACCCCGTCACCGCCGCCTGCACCAGGTACACCGTCAGCAGGATCGCCAGCGCCACCAACCCGTCCGCCCAGAAGTGGTTGGCCGTCACCACGACCACCCACACCGTCACCAGCGGGTGCAGCACCATCAGCCACCGCCACGGCCCGCGCGCCACCGTGATCACCGCCACCGCCGTGATCACGCACCACGCCACGTGCACCGACGGCATCGCCGACAATTGGTCCGCCACCACCCCCGCGACCGCGTTCCCGTACACCGACTGCCCGTACTGCGCCGCCAGGTCGACGAACCCGTTCGCCGGCAGCATCCGCGGCGGCGCCACCGGCACGAACTGGATCAGCAGACACACCGCCGTGGTCGCCACCACCGTGGTCCGCACCCACGCGTACCGCCGCCGGTGCCGCAGGAACAGCCACAGCAGGACGACCAGCATCACGCCGAAGTGCATCGTCGCGTAGTAGTAGTTCGCCGCCTGCACCAGCCACGGATGCCCCACTACCGCCCGCTGCCAGGACGCCTCGTCCGGCAGCCCGAGGTCCAGCTCCGTCCGGTGGATCCACTGCGCCCGCTCCATCGCGCTGCCCGTCCCCATCAACGACAGGTGCCCCACCACCTGCCACAGCGCGAACAGCACCAGCAGCGTCCCCGCCTCCCGCAGCACATCCGCCGCCACCGCCGCCCGCCGCCGCGACCCCGCCCCGTCGCCGGCCCCCCGCGCCGCGACCCGCCTGACGGCGAACGCCGCCCCGTACAGTGCCGCGGAGGCCGCAGCCGAGGTTTGCCAGGTCAAGGTCAGGTTCTGCATTGGCGAAGGGTATCCGGAATTTACCTGCCCGGAAACGCGAAGAAGCCCCCTGACATCCCGTCAGGGGGCTTCTTCTGAATGATTGTTCGGCGGCGTCCTACTCTCCCACAGGGTCCCCCCTGCAGTACCATCGGCGCTGTGAGGCTTAGCTTCCGGGTTCGGAATGTAA
>NZ_JBSGDD010000177.1:0-5417 GCF_053602195.1 Kitasatospora sp. NPDC004531
AGGGCCGCTCCCGCCACATGAGCCACAGCACACAGCTCCCCGGCCTTCTGCTGCGCCCTGCCGAGATACGACAACAGTGCTTCACGCTTCTCGGTGAAGGACTGTGCCTCGTCTTCGGCCAATCCTGACAGCCGCGCCTGGTGGAGCGGGGGAGGAGCGGGTACGGCCCTCAGAACGGTGTCGGCATAGCCTCGCAGCCTGGTCAGGAAACTCGACGAGACTGCACAGCCGTCAATGATCGATGACACAGGTAGGGGAAGGTGGTGCTGGGGGGTGTAGCGGTCGTGCGCAATGCTCTCGGTGACCTGCAGCTTCTCGCGAAGCCAGTCGGCGCCCAGGGCGTGCTGTTCGAAGAAGAACCACTGGCGTCCCTCGTTGCCGGGCTTGGTGAGTCGGTCCAGCAGTTGGCCGCTGTCCACCAGATCGATTTCGATGTCCGCAGTGCCCGGAAGGTCTCTCTTCCATCTGGTCACGGCTTCGTTCCAGCGCTTGCGCGCTCCCATGACAGGCTTGCCGTTGACGCGGTGGGCGGGGTCGGGCAGATCGATCGGCACCCAGAAGGTCATGCGGACGACATCGCGGTCCTGGCGGTTGCGGCCCACCGCAGCCAGGCTCTCGCGCGCCAGGGGTAGGAGACTGCCGACATCGTGGACGTACTTCACCTGATGGCCATGACACCGTCCGTCGGCTGCCCTGTCGTACCACTCCACCCCGCCGTCAGGCGCCGCGGTTTTGATGGTTTGCCACCCCGGCATCGACACATCACGCAGTTGGTAGCACAGCTCTTCGAAGGCGCGGTCCTGGCTGCCGGCCCACGACCGAATACTGAACCAGTCGTAAGGGCGCGTGGCCTCACTGTCAGACAAGCCCTACCCCCAGCTGAGGCGACCATGAGATGGAACAGGCTATGGCACTCGGATGACAGCTGTCTGTTGATCACGTTGACGGAGAGATCATCCGCTGGCAGGGCTCATCGGGCTGGGTGGTGCCCTACATCGGCAAGCCCGCCTGCAGAGCGCGAATGCCCTCTCCCACCCGGAGGAGGCAGCGGGGAGTCAGCGTTTGGGCTCGGCCGAGCATGCCGACAAGAAAATTTGTCTTGACAGGAATTTCGGTCGGCGGGATGCTGGAGTTGTTCCGAGGACGGAGGTGGAGAGGTGCTGGACGTCGCAGTGATCGAGGAGCCTGCCGCGGCGGAGTCGTCGCTGGATCCGATACGGTCGCGGATCCTCGCCGCCCTCGCGGAGCCCGGTTCGGCCGCGATGTTGGCCGGGAGGTTGGGGTTGCCCAGGCAGAAGGTCAACTACCACTTGAAGGAGCTGGAGCGGCACGGCCTGGTCGAGTTGGCCGAGGAGCGGCGGAAGGGCAACGTGACCGAGCGGGTGTACCGGGCCACGGCCGCGTCGTACGTGATCTCGCCGAGTGCGCTGGCCGCCGTCAGTCCGGATCCGGCGCGGTCGCCCGATCAGCTGTCGGCCCGGTGGCTGCTGGCGCTCGGGGCCCGGCTGGTGCAGGAGGTCGGCTCGCTGCTGACCGGTGCGGCGCGGGCCGGGCAGCGGGTGGCGAGTTTCGGGATCGACGCCGAGGTGCGGTTCGCCTCCGCGGCGGACCGGGCGGCCTTCGCCGAGGAGCTGTCCCAGGCGGTCGCCGGTCTCGTCGGCCGGTACCACGACGAATCCGCGCCCCAGGGCCGCAGGCACCGCGTGGTCGTCGGACTGCACCAGATCCCGGACCGGCCCGCGAGCACCGACAGCGACACCGATCGGCCCGACGCAGCACAGGAGAACCCCCGATGACGCACCCCTTCGAGATCGAGCGCGAGATCGTCCTGCCCGCCGACCCGGAACAGGTCTGGGAGGCGATCGCCACCGGGCCCGGCATCGAGTCCTGGTTCATGGGCCGCAACGAGGTCGACCCGCGCGAGGGCGGCACGGCCGCGATGGACGTCGGCGGCAACCGGGAGGAGGCTCTGATCACCGCGTACGAGCCCGGCAAGCGGTTCGCCACCCGGACGGGCACCGCCGACGACGGCCGGTTCATGGCCTTCGAGTACCTCATCGAGGGGCGCGGGGGCGGCAGCACCGTGCTGCGCGTCGTCCACAGCGGCATGCTCGGCGACGACTGGGAGGACGAGTACGACGCGCTGCGCCGCGGCTGGCCGTTCCACCTGCACACGCTGCGCGAATACCTGGCGCACTTCGCCGGCCGCCACGGCAGCCCGGTCTTCGCCATGGCGCAGACCGGCGAGCGCCCCGTGCGGGAGGTACGGGACGCCCTCGCCCGTGCGCTGTCGCTGCCGGCCGGTGCCGCCGTCGGCGCGCCGGTACGGGCCGTGCCGGCCGAACTGCCGCCGCTGGCAGGGGAGATGACGTGGTCCGACGAGGAGCGCTTCGAGATCCGCACCGCCGACGGCCTGTACACCTTCCACCACAGCCCGGGCCTGGTGCTGATGTTCCATCACCTGTTCGGGCAGGGCGTGGACGCCGCCGCCGCGGAGGCCGGGTGGCGGCAGTGGCTGACCGGGGCCCTCGCCTGAGCCTGCGGTTCAGAGACTGCGGTTCCGAGGCACGCGCCAAGCGCCGCCGAGCGCCGAGCACACGAGTACTGAGCACTGAAGATGACAGACAAGCACACTGAGGAGAGCACCATCATGCGCACCCTGATCAGCACGGCCTTCATCTCGCTCGACGGCGTCGTGGAGGCCCCGGGCGGCGAGCCGGGTTACCGCAACTCCGGCTGGACGTTCAAGGACATCGAGTTCCTCCCCGAGGCGTTCGAGCTCAAGGGGCGGGAGCAGGAGGAGTCCGCTGCGATGCTGATGGGCCGGGTCAGCTACGAGGCGTTCAGCCCGGTGTGGCCGGAGATGGCGGAGTTCGGGCGCTACCGGACGCTGCCGAAGTACGTCGTGTCCACCACCCTCGGCGAGGACCAGCTGGTCTCCAACTGGGGCGAGACCAGCATCCTGCGCTCGCTGGACGAGGTCGCGGCGCTCAAGGAGACCGAGGGCGGTCCGATCATCGTGCACGGCAGCGCCACCCTGAACCAGGGCCTGTCGGACGCCGGGCTGATCGACCGCTACCACCTGCTGGTCTTCCCGCTGCTGCTCGGCGCCGGCAAGCGGCTGTTCAGCGCCACCGACAAGGACGCCCAGAAGCTGGCCCTGGTCGAGCACGAGGTGTACCGCAACGGCGTGCAGAAGCAGATCTTCGACGTCGTCCGCTGAGCGGCCGAGTAACGTTCCACCGCCCGCCGTTGACGTTCGCGCTCCCGTGCGGGTCCGTCGACGGCGGGCGGTCGGCGTTGTTGGCGGCGGTCAGTCAGTT
Organism: Kitasatospora sp. NPDC004531; assembly: GCF_053602195.1. Lineage (NCBI taxonomy): Bacteria > Bacillati > Actinomycetota > Actinomycetes > Kitasatosporales > Streptomycetaceae > Kitasatospora > Kitasatospora sp. NPDC004531. The sequence goes on from NZ_JBSGDD010000177.1 coordinate 3,324, forward strand.
GCGGGCGGCGCGGCCCCGGCGCAGTTCGAGGGCGAGCGGGAGCAGGGAGAGGGCGACGATCACCGCGATGGCCGGCAGCAGGTAGCGGTCGACGCTGGGGACGGTGGAGCCGAGCGCGTAGCCGCCGAGGACCAGGCCGACCGTCCAGAGCAGGCCGCCGACGATCTGCCACAGGGCGAAGGTGCGGGTGGGCACGCCGAGTGCGCCGGCCAGCGGGTTGAGGACGGTGCGGACGACGGGGACGAAGCGGGCCAGCGTGATGGCCTTGGCGTAGCCGTAGCGGGCGAGCAGTTCCTCGGCGCGCTGCGCACCCTCGTGCAGGCGGCGGTTGCGGGAACGTTCCAGCAGGGCGCGGCCGCCCTTGCGGCCGAGCAGGTGGCCGACCTGGGCCCCGGCGAGGGCGCCGACGACGGCGGCGACGAGGACCTGCGGCAGGTTGAGGTGCGGGCCGGAGTGCAGGCCGGGGGTGCAGAGCAGGCCGGCCGTGAACAGCAGCGAGTCGCCCGGCAGGAAGAAGCCGATCAGCAGCCCGGTCTCGGCGAACAGCACGGCCGCGATGCCGAGCGCGCCGAACGCCGCGAGCAGCGAGGACGCGTCGAGCGGGTTGACCGCCAGCAGGGCGGAGTGGGCGTACACGGCGTGGCCTCCCGGGCACTCGGCGTCTACAGGCGAGTAGACCGTCTACGTGACTGTAGACGAAGGCGGTGGGGTCGGCGCAAGCGCGGCGCCGGGGGCGAAGGCCGGGGCGCCCGGGCACCCGCTGTGTCGATACCGCCCGGGCGGGGCCGTTGTGCGCCGCCGCTCAAGGATTTCCGGTCGATCGCTCCGGCAGTTGTGACGTTCGTGGCAGCGGCATTTCGTCCCCGCTTTGCGCCGCCGTTCCGGGCGGGAAATTCCGGTGAAGCGAATGTGCATCTCGGGGGAAAGCCGAGGCGAAGCGATGTGCGTCCCACGCGCTTTTGCGGGAGGAGTCCGCCGCGGCCGATTCCGTGCGCGCGGAGAACACTGGGACTGCGCTGCCAGGCGGGAATCGTCTGTGCGGACCGGTAACTTCTTCGGACAGGGAGCCTGTCCGCACTTGGCGGTTCCGTGCGCTGTATCAAAGGGAGTGAGTCATGAGTTCTCAGCTGAAGGCCTTCGGTTTCGGCATGCCGTGGGAGTCGATCTACGGGTACAGCCAGGCCGCTCAGGTCGGTGACACGGTTTATGTGTCGGGGCAGCTTTCTCACGACCGTGACGGCAACTTCGTGGGTGCCGGCGACTTCGAACTGCAGGTCCGCACCGCGCTGGAGAATCTGGACCTGGTGCTGAGGCATTTCGGCGCCGAGCGCGGCCAGATTGTGGAGACCACGGTTCTGGTGAGGAATCTGCGGGAGAACTTCGACGCGACGGCACGCCTCCACGCCGAGTACTTCGGGGACCACCGGCCCACCAGCACGGTCATGGGCATTTCCGACCTGGCGCTGCCGGAGCAGCTCGTGGAGATCGGCGCGCTCGTGCGTCTCGATGTGAAGCCGTAGGTGGGGCCCTGCCTCGTCACCGTGCCGCCGGGGGGAACGGCGGTGCCGCCGTTCGCTGTTGATCCGGCCCCGGGAACGCGGGAAGGGCGCGACCGTGGTGGTCGCGCCCTTCCGGGGCGGGTTCGAGCGGACCGTCAGCCGGCCTTCACCTGGTCGGTGAGCTGGGGGAGGACGGTGAAGAGGTCGCCGACGACGCCGTAGTCGACGAGTTCGAAGATCGGGGCTTCGGGGTCCTTGTTGACCGCGACGATGGTCTTCGAGGTCTGCATGCCGGCGCGGTGCTGGATCGCGCCGGAGATGCCGGCGGCGATGTACAGCTGGGGGGAGACCTGCTTGCCGGTCTGGCCGACCTGGTTGGTGTGCGGGTACCAGCCGGCGTCGACGGCGGCGCGGGAGGCGCCGACGGCCGCGCCGAGCGCGTCCGCGAGGTCCTCGACGACGCCGAAGCCCTCGGCGGCGCCGACGCCGCGGCCGCCGGAGACCACGATCGCGGCCTCGGTCAGCTCGGGGCGGCCGGTGGACACGCGCGGGGTGCGGGAGGTGACGGTCGCCGCGCCTCCGGTGAACTCCACCG
>NZ_JBSGDD010000178.1:0-5293 GCF_053602195.1 Kitasatospora sp. NPDC004531
TCCGAGCGCGGCAACTTCCCGGTGTTCAAGTCCAACCTGCGCCAGTGGATGATGCGGATCACCGCCTACGCGGACCGCCTGATCTCGGACCTGGAGAGAACATGGACCCCGTACACGCCCTGCGGGACGCCAAGCCCACCCCGTTCTGGCTGGAGGACCCCGGCCGCCCCGCCGCCAACCCGGCGCTCACCGGCGACGAGCGCTGCGACCTGCTGGTCGTCGGCGGCGGCTACAGCGGCCTGTGGACCGCGCTGATCGCCAAGGAGCGCGACCCCGGCCGCGACGTGGTCCTGATCGAGGCCCAGGAGATCGCCTGGGCCGCCTCCGGCCGCAACGGCGGCTTCTGCGCCGCCAGCCTCACCCACGGCCTCGGCAACGGCCACGAGCGCTGGCCGGACGAACTCGCCGCCCTCGAACAGCTCGGCGCCCGCAACCTGCAGTCCATCGAGGACGCCGTCACCGCGCACGGCATCGACTGCGACTGGGAGCGCACCGGCGAACTCGACGTCGCCACCGAACCGCACCAGGTCGAGGAACTCGCCGAACTGTACGAACTCGCCCAGCAGTACGGCGACTACGAACTCCTCGACGCCGACGCCGTGCGCGCCCAGGTCGCCTCCCCGACCTACCTCGGCGCGCTGTGGGACAAGGACGGCGTGGCCATGCTCCACCCCGCCAAGCTCGCCTGGGGCCTCAAGCAGGCCTGCGAGCGGCTCGGGGTGCGCGTCTACGAGCACACCAAGGCCACCGACATCGCCGAATCCGGCCCCGGCATGGCCGTGCGCACCTCCTACGGCCGGGTGTTCGCCCGTCAGGTCGCGCTCGGCACCAACGTGTTCCCCTCGCTGGTCAAGCGCATCCGGCCGTACACCGTGCCGGTGTACGACTACGCGATGATGACCGAGCCGCTCAACGCCGAACAGCTCGCCGCGATCGGCTGGCAGGGCCGGCAGGGCATCGGCGACAGCGCCAACCAGTTCCACTACTACCGGATGTCCGCCGACAACCGGATCCTGTGGGGCGGCTACGACGCCGTCTACCACTACGGGGCCAAGGTCCGCGCCGAGTACGACCACCGGCCGCAGACGTACCAGACCCTCGCCACGCACTTCTTCGAGACCTTCCCGCAGCTCGAAGGCCTGCGCTTCACCCACGCCTGGGGCGGCGCGATCGACACCTGCACCCGGTTCTCGGCGTTCTTCGACACCGCCTACCGCGGCAAGGTCGCCCTCGCCGCGGGCTTCACCGGGCTCGGCGTCGGCGCCACCCGGTTCGGCGCCGAGGTCATGCTCGACCTGCTGGCCGGCCGCCGCACCGAACGCACCGCCCTGGAGATGGTCCGCCGCAAGCCCCTGCCCTTCCCGCCCGAGCCCGTGCGCTGGGCCGGGATCGGCCTCACCAAGTGGTCGCTGGACCGCGCCGACCGCAACGGCGGCCGCCGCAACCTCTGGCTCAAGACCATGGACAGCCTGGGCCTCGGCTTCGACAGCTGACGCGCCCGCTCCTGCCGCCGGCCGCTCCTGCCCGGGAGCGGCCGGCGGTGCGTCAACCGCCCTTGCCGCACGGCCGGTTCGGGCTCCGGCCGTCAGTACAGCTTCTTCACCGCGGTGTTCAGGGTGTTCTTCCACGGGATCACCGGCGGATCGCCCCAGTAGCTCCGCCACAGGACCAGCGTCACCGTGTCGCCGTCGCGGCCCACGCCCCACAGGTAGTTGTCGTCGGGGCGCTCGGTGGCGTTGGCGTCGAAGGTGTGCATCCCCTGGAGGGTGGCGCCCTCCTCGACGTTGATCACCCCGTGGTCGAAGTAGGTCGCGGTCACGCCGGGCTGCTGCGGGGCGTGCGCGCAGGCGAAGTAGTCCCGCCGGGCCCTGTCCGCGAAGGCGGCGGCCTCGGCCTCGGTGTCGAAGACCGCCACCTTCTGCTGGGCGAGCGCGGTCTCCGCGGTGCTGAAGTCCCGGTGCCACACGTTGACTTCGGCCGGCTCGGCGGGCCAGCCCGCCGGGCAGTCGAAGTCGTCGCCCCACCCCCGGGAGGTCGGGTTGGCGCGCCACGACTCGGTCTTCGGCAGGTCGGAGATGTACAGCGTCCCCGGCTGCGGCCGCCACTGGTCGGCAGCCGCCGCCCGACCCGGGGCCACCCCGGCCCCCAGGGCCCCGACCGCCAGCACCGCGGCCCCCATCGTGACCGCGCCGCCGCGCAGCCGTGCACGTACCCCCATGGCTTTCCTTCCTCCGTGCGCATCGATCACCCCGTTCCGCCCCGGACCGGGGCGGAATCCCTTCCACGGTAGGTGTCGGCGCCCGCGCGGCGGGGCCTTTTCGGCCGGATACGACCGAAAAGGGGCCCGGAGGCGCAGCGGCAGGACGGTCGGCCCGGCCTCACTTCCCGGGCGGGACGCTCTCACCGGCCGCGCGGGCGGCTTCGCGGGCGGCCTGTTCGACGCGGGCGAAGTGGGCGGGCCACCAGTCGGGGGAGACCTCGGGGAGGACCGGGTCGCCCGGGCGCAGGCCGGTCGAGCCGTCGAGGAGCTCGCGGGCCAGGTCGAGCTGCCCGGTGTGGCGCTGGCTCTCGACGACCACGTGGAGCAGCATCCGGTGCAGGGGCAGCTGATTGTGCGGCGGCCAGGGGATGCGGCCGGGCGCGTCCAGCGGCAGGGCGTCGACGGTGGCGTCGGAGTGCGCCCAGACCCGGCGGTACTCGGCGATCAGCGCCTCGCGGCTCTCCTCCGGGCGGGCCCACAGGTCGGCGTTGGGCTCGGCGGTGCCCGCGAACCACAGGCCCGGGGCGCCCTCGAAGGGACGGTCGAAGCTCTCGCCGAGATAGACCGCCTCCGCGCCCGTCAGGTGCTTGACCACGCCGAGCAGGTTCGTGCCCGACGGCGTCACCGGGCGGCGCACGTCGTACTCCGACAGGCCCTCCAGCTTCCACAGCACCGCGTCCCGGGCGTCCTGCAGGTAGATCTTCAAACCGCGCTTGAGCTCATCGAGTTGTGTCGTCATGGCCCGGAGTGTGGTCGGGCCCGGAAACCGCTGGCAACGGGTTTTCACATCCCGGTAACGTGCCGCGCATGGCCATCGACCAGGAACTCGTGGACGCCGCGATCGAACTGACCCGCCGCCGCTTCCCCGGCCGGGAGTGGGCCGGCGCCGCCGCGCTGCGCCTCGACGACGGCACCGTGCTGACCAGCACCGCGCCCGAGCCGCCGAACAACGCGGTGCGGCTGTGCCACGAGACCGGGGCGATCTGCGAGGCGTTCAAGCTCGACCGGCGGGTGGTGGCCTCGGTGTGCGTCACCGCCGCCGACGGCGGCCGGGGCTTCTGGGTGCTCGCCCCCTGCGGGGTCTGCCAGGAGCGGCTGTTCGCGTACGGCCCCGACGTCGAGGTCGGCGTGCCGCTCCCCGAGGACCCGACCCGGTGGCGGACGCTGCGGCTGCGCGACGTCCAACCCCACTGGTTCGCCCGGGTGTTCCCCGACGACGTGTGGCCCTACGAGTGAGGCCCGGGCCGACTTGGCGCGCTGTACCGGCGCTGTACCGGCCGCATACCGGCGGCGGGTAGCGTCGCGACGCAGGAAACTTCCCTCGGCACAAGGGACGTCGAAGCATCGGCGGCGGACCCTCGGCGCCGCCGCCAGAGAACCGGGAGCGCGCACCATGCCTCGCACCGACATCCGCGCCGCCCTCGCCGACCTCGTCTTCTCCCGGGAACTCGACCTGGACGAGGCCGCCGAGCGCCACATCACCCCCGACTACGTCCAGCACACCGACGGCAACCCGCTGGACCGCGAAGCCTTCCTCGCCCACATCGCCGGCCTCCGCGAAACCGTGGCCTCCGGGGCGATCGAGGTGCACCAGGAGCTCTTCGACGGCGACCAGTACGCCGACCGCCACACCGCCGCCATCCTCATGAAGGACGGCTCCACGCTCCACCTGGAGGTCCACCTCTTCGGCGAGTTCGCCGCGGACGGCCGCTTCCGCCGCGTCCACGAGACCACCCGCCCCCTCGCAGCCCCCGCCGACGCACCGTAGCGCCGCCGACCCGCAGTGGTGCGCCGACGGTGGCGGGTCAGGTGGTGCTGGTGGCGGTGTCGGCGTCGGTGGCGAGCCGGAGGAAGAGGGGCGGCAGGGTCAGTTCGACGACGCCGAGGGCGATCTGGAACCAGTGCGGCCAGCCGTGCACGGCGAGGGAGAGGAGTCGGCCGACGGCGCCGAGGAAGAAGATGCCGGCGAGGCCGCGGACGGTGGCGGGGCGGATCGGGGACTGTCGGGCGGCCCGGAGCCAGGCGATGCCGTAGCCGGCGAAGATCGCGCCGAAGAAGCGTCCGAGGCTGTCGACGGTCGCGCCGGCCGAACTCTCGCCGGGGATCGCCGCGTTGCCGGCCAGGACGTGGAACAGTCCGATCGCCACGCACGCGTAGCCCATGGTCAGCATCAGACCCCGCAGTGCCTTGGCTTTCGTCATGGCAGTGCCACCCCCCGGATAGTAGACACGTGTCAACCAGTGCTCCCAGGCTACGCGCCGCCAGTAGACACGTGTCAAGTAGCATGGGGTCGTGCCTCCTCGACAGCGCCTCAGCCCCGCCGACCGTCGTGCTCAACTCCTGGGCGTCGCCGCGCAGTTGTTCGCCGCGAAACCGTACGACGAGGTGCTGATGGAGGACGTCGCGGAGCACGCGGGAGTCTCCCGGGCGTTGCTCTACCGGCATTTCGCGAGCAAGCGCGACCTGTTCGCCGCCCTGTACCAGCAGGTCTCCGAGCAACTGCTCGCCAGTACGCGGTTCGACCCCGCCGACTCCCTGGTCGAGCAGCTCGCCCAGGGCCTGGACGCGCACATCGAGTACTTCGCGGAGAACCGCAACACCGTGCTCGCCGCGAACCGGGTGCTGGCGGGCGACCGGCTGGTCCAGACGATCATGGCCGACGAGCTCGACGCCCTGCGCGAGCGGCTGCTCGGCGTGCTCTCGATCGCGGGCGACCGGGCCCGGCAGGCGGTGTCCGGCGTCCTGAAGAGCTGGCTGGTATTCGTCCAAGTCCTGTGCGTGGACTGGCTGATCGACCCGCACTGCACCCGAGCCGAACTGCGTGACGTCTGCATCGGCGCGGTCCTCGGCGCGATCCGGCCGCTGCTGGACGAGGACCCCGCCCCGGACCGGCCGCGCTGAAGAGCCGAAGCCCCGCCACCACCGACACCGTGGCGGTGCTAGGACTTGTCCGGTCGATCATGTGACTGTCACCTGCCTTGCTCGTTGGTTCGGGTATGGGGCGGGGAGATCTCACGGATGCCGAGTGGGAAC
>NZ_JBSGDD010000179.1:0-5030 GCF_053602195.1 Kitasatospora sp. NPDC004531
GGGACGGGGCGCCCGTCGCCGTCGGGGGTCGGCGCCGGCGCCTGCCGCCGGTGCTCGTCCCGCCGCAACGGCGTTCCGCCGCCCGGGCCTGCTGCCCTTCGCCCCGCCATGGTCACCCCTCGTCCACTGCCGCGCCGCCGGCGCGACGCCCGGCCGGTTCGGTCTGTCAGACGCGCGCCGGACGCCGTCCGGTTCCTCTACACCTATGTAGAGGTTCGAGCGAAGCATACAAATGCGCTCCGGGTACGTAAGCTCACCCGAAAGGACGTCGTGGCGGGCCACCCCTCGCGGGCGCCACCCGGCAGAACGCGGCGGGCCGTCGGCAGGACACGGCCATCGGTCGACGGCGGCCCGGCGACCGGGCAGCGGACGACCGGACGAGCGGAACGGACGGAAGGGAGCCCGGCGGTGGCGGAGCGCGGCGCGAAGTGGCCGTGGGCGGTAGTGGTGCTGGGCGTTCTCGCCATCTGGGCGTTCCAGCCCGGCGACGACTCCGCCCCGTCGTCGGCCGGCGCCCTGCCGTCGGCCTCCGGGTCGGCGTCCGGCGGGCCCTCCCCCGACGCGTCCTCCTCGCCGCGCAGTGCGACCGACTACTCGCCGCCGCGCTTCGTCCCCGAGGTCCGCAAGTACGCCGCCGAGGCGGGCATCGACCCGCAGCTGCTGATGGCGATCCTGTTCAACGAGTCGTACAAGCCGCACGGGCCGGACGTGGAGCGGGCCTGGCAGAAGATGAAGCCGGAGGCCTCGTTCGGCGTGGCCAACATGCACCGCGCCGCGTACGAGGAGTGCCGCCGGGGCCGCCCGTTCGCGGACCGGCCGTGGGAGGACCTGCCGGACGATCCGGCGCTGGCGGTGCGGGCCGCCGCCTGGCACCTGCACGACCTGGGGGCGCAGCTGCCCGCGAAGTGGTCGGGCCAGTACAACCGCAACGAGCTGATGGCGCTCGGCTACAACACCGGCGCGGGCAACATGCTGGCCTTCGCGCGCGGTGTCGGCGCAGGCCCGGAGGCCCGGTCGTACGTGGACCGGCTGCACGACAACTGGGAGAAGTCGGGCGCGCTGGTGAAGGCCTGAGCGGCGCTCAGGCGCGGCGGGCGCGTTCGAGGTCGGCGAGCGGGTAGGGCGTCGATTTGCTCTCCGTCAGCAGTCGGCGGTGGAACTCGTCCAGCACCACGGCGGTCGGGCCGTACCGGTCGAGCAGGGCGGCGGCCGGGCCGGGGACGCCGGCGGGGCGGTGGCCGTCGAGCCAGCTCCGCAGGAAGTCGGTGCGTTCGGCCTCGCCGCGGTGGCGGTCCAGCAGGTGGTGCCGGAGCAGGTGGCCGGCGGTGTAGTGGCGGTCGTAGCCGCGGTGGTCGGTGAGGAAGCGGCGTTCGGCGGGGGTGAGGTCGAAGCGTTCGCTGAGGGCGAGTCCGAAGTCGGCGAAGACGATCAGGCGGCCGTCGGTGAGGACGTTGTGGAAGTGCGCGTCGAAGTGCAGGAAGCCGCGTTCGTTCATGAACCGGGTGCCGCGATCGAGTTCCTCGGCCGCCGCCAGCTGCGGGGCGCCGGTGCGGTCGGGGTGCCGGTGGAGCCAGTCGGCGAGGGTGTGCGGCAGGTGTTCGAGGAACAGCACCAGGCTGTGGGTGGCGGCGCCGAGGGCCTCCAGTCGGCGGCGGACCGCCGGGTGGCCGTCCCAGTGGGCGACGGCGCCGTCGATGCCGCCGAACTCGTCGAGGAAGCCGGTGGGCGGGGTGTCGGGCAGGATCCGCCAGTGGTACATCAGCGGGAAGGCCTCGTGGGCGCCGTCGAGCACCCAGTGGGTGGTGAGGGTGTGGGCGGCGAGTTCGCGCCAGGCGCCGAAGCCGTTGGAGCCGATGCCGTACTGGTAGAAGCCGGGCAGCTCGAACAGGTTGGCGGTGCTGCGGAGGTGGCCGGCCGTGAGTTCCAGGTCGGTGAGCGGCACCCGTTTGACGAACACCCGGATGCCGTCGACCTCCCGGGTGCCGGACCGGCCGCCGATCCCGGACGCCGCCGACTCGCCCTCGGCGTCCAGGAGTTCGGCCAGCCGCCGGTCGCTCAGCAGGGCCAGCGCGGTGGCGGCGCGCCCGTAGGTGCGCAGCCGCGCGTCCGTCGTCGACTCCCCCGCCCGGCGCATCGCCGACCCTCCGCTCCGGTGTCCGTGTCCGCCGGAGCCTACCGCCGAGGGCCGGTCAGTGGTGCCAGGCCTTTCCGCCGGTGTTGTGGATGAAGCGCTGGAGGACCTTCACGGTGGTCAGGTACTCCTCGTCGGAGATTCCGGCGTGGCGCTCGGCCCACAGCTCGCGCTGGAGGGCGGCCGCCTCGGCGAAGAACTCCCGTCCGTCGGCGGTGATTTCGAGCCCGCCGTCGGCGTTCTCGGTGGCCCAGCCGTGTGCCACGACGCCGTCGATCTGGACGTCCAGCCCGGCGTGGCCGACGTCGAGGTAGCCGCTCAGGACGGCGTCGATCTCGCCGCGGCTGCGCGGCGCCCCGGCGTGGACGAGCTGGTTGAGCACCCACCACTGCGGCTGGGTGACGCCGATGCCGGCCAGCGCGCCCTGGATGCGGTCGACGACGGCCTTGTACGCCGCCCAGGTCCAGTAGCCGGCGGGCTGCTCGATCAGTTCGGCGTCACTGTGCGTGTACTCCATGAGGGGCCTCCCCGTTGCGTCGATCACTGCGGTGCGACCGAGCCTAGGAATTCAAGCGCACTTGAAGTCAACGGCCGTCGGCGATCGACTTTCAGCGCGCCGCGATCGGATTCCGCCACCGTGATCACACATCGCTCCCCTAAGCTGACTGTCCGTCAAATTCCTTTCAGCGGAGGGTCAGCAGTGTCCGAGGATCTGCTCATCGCCAAGATCAGCCACGGTTTAGACCACCTCGACGCGGACGGCGACGGCCTGCTCACCGAGCGGGACCACGTCCTGATGGGCCAGTCGGTGGCGCGTTCGCTCGGCCACCCGGCCGGCTCGCCGCAGGAGCAGTGGATCGTGGAGGCGTATCTGGCGATCTGGCGCGAGGTGCATCTGCCCCGGCTGCCCGTCGGGGTGCACGCGATCGGGCGGGCGCAGTTCCTGGAGTCCACGGCGGCGCTCGCGGACGATCCGAAGGCGGCGGACGAGGTGCTCGGCGGCCTGGGCCGGGCGTTCCTGGCGGTGGCGGACGCGGACGGCAACGGGGTGGTGGACGCGGACGAGTTCTTCCTGTTCCAGCGCGGCCACTTCCCGCAGCTGCGGCGGGTGGACGCGGACGCGGCGTTCGCGCACCTGGACCGGGACGGCGACGGCACGCTGTCGCCCGAGGAGTTCGTCACCGCCATCGTCGAGTACTGGACGAGCCGCGATCCGCAGGCGCCGGGGAACTGGTGGACGGGCAGCCCGCAGGGCAACCCGGATCCGACCACGCTCTGACCGGTTCCGAGCGCCAATGGCACTGCGCTGAGCCGCCGTTGAGCATCTCTCGGGTCGGTTTGACCGGGCGTCGGGGCCTCCGGCAGCCTGGTGGACATGACAGATCTGGATCTTGCGGGGTGGGTGGCCCGGGTCGACGCCGAGACGGCCGGGGCCGGGGACCTGGAACGGATCGCACACGCGCACCGCCTGGCGCGGGAGTTGGCCGACCTGGGTCACCGGTTGGTCGGGCACTACCTGGAGGCGGGCGGGGCGGGCCACCGGGAGGCGCCGGCGGCGGAGGACCACCACGAGGAGACGCAGGCGGCGGAGGACGAGTCGGACGCGCTGCTGGACGGGGCGCAGCAGCGGGCGCTGTCGCTGGGCCACCGGGAGGTCAACACCGGCCACCTGCTGCTGGCGCTGCCGGTGGCGGACAGTGCGGCGCCCGCGGTGCTGGCCGGGCTGGGGGTGTCGCAGGAGGCGCTGGAGTCGGCGCTGGAGCAGGCGTGGCAGGAGCACACCTGGTGGAAGTTCCCGGTGCCGCGCGGCCAGTTTCCGCCGCTGGCCGCCGCGGCGTCGAAGGTGTACGGGCAGCTCGTCGATCCGTCGGCGCCGGCCGGTCTGTTGACGGAGCGGCTGCTGCTGGCGGTGCTGACCTCGGACCATGCGGGTCCGGGCCGGTTCGCGCTGCACACGCTGGGCCTGACCACCCGGCAGGTGCACCGCGAGCTGACCCGCCGCCTCACCGCGGCCTGAGCCGGCGCCCCACCGCTTCCCGGGCCTCCCGGCCGTGTCCGCGACGCGCGCGCCGCCGTCCCACCGGAGCTGCGGGGCGGCGGTGCGGTCGGCGGGCAGACTGGGGGCATGACCGCATCTCAGGGGCAGGGCCCGATCGAGCACGGCGAGGCGCACAGCGGCGCATTGGGCGGCCGGTTGAACTGGCTGCGGGCCGCGGTGCTGGGCGCGAACGACGGCGTGGTGTCGACGGCGGGCCTGGTGGTGGGTGTCGCGGGCGCGAACGCGAACGCGACGGAGCTGCTGACGGCGGGCCTGGCGGGCCTGCTGGCGGGTTCGCTGTCGATGGCGGCCGGCGAGTACGTGTCGGTGAGCACCCAGCGGGACGCCGAGCAGGCCGCGTTGGCGTTGGAGCGGCGGGAGCTGCATCTGACGCCGGATGCGGAGCTCGCGGAGCTGGCGGGCCTGTACGAGGCGAAGGGCCTGGATCCGGAGCTGGCGCACCAGGTGGCGGTGCAGCTGACCGCGCACGATGCGCTGGCGGCCCACGCGGAGACCGAACTCGGCATCGACCCGGACGAGTTGACCGATCCGTGGCATGCCGCCTGGGCGTCGTTCGCGGCGTTCACGGTGGGCGCGCTGCTGCCGCTGCTGGCGATCGTGCTGCCGCCGCCGGACCACCGGGTGTGGATCACGGTGGTGGCGGTGCTGGCGGCGCTGGTGGTGACGGGTTGGGCGAGTGCCCGGCTGGGTGGCGCGGATCCGCGCCGGGCGGTGCTGCGCAATGTGCTGGGCGGCGGCATCGCGATGGGTGTGACGTACGCGGTCGGCGCGATCCTCGGGGCGTCCACGGGCTGACCGCGCACGTCGAGGGGCCCGTACCGCGAGCGCTGCGGTGCGGGC
>NZ_JBSGDD010000180.1:0-4978 GCF_053602195.1 Kitasatospora sp. NPDC004531
GTCCTCGTACTGGGTGTACTTGGATGGTTTGCCGGTGCTTCCAGGCGGGATGATCCGGCGTCGCGCGCCCGGCAAGATCGGCCGGACAGGCCCTACGATCGAAGCCCGACCAGCCGCACAGAGATGGAGCACCGCACGTGGAGGACGCCGTCGCGGGCGTGCTGCGGCAGTGGCAACAGGCCTACCCCGACCTGGACACCGGGCCGATCGCCGTGCTCGGCCGGATCAACCGGATCGCCGCCCTGCTGCAACAGGGCCGGACCGGACCGCTGCCCCGGGAGGGCCTCACCCGGCCCGAGTTCGACCTCCTCGGCGCGCTGCGCCGCACCGGCCGCGAGCTGACGCCCTCCCAACTCGCCCGGGAGACCTTCGCCTCCGGCGCGGCGGTCACCAAGCGCCTGCGGCAGCTGGAGGAACGCGGCCTGGTCGCCCGCCGCACCGACGACCGCGACCGCCGCGTCTCCCACCTCTCCCTCACCCCGGCGGGCACCGAGCTGATCGACCGGCTCTACCCCGACCTCCTCGCCCACGACCGGACCCTGCTCGCGGGCCTGACCCCCACCGAACGCGAGGACCTGTCCCGCGACCTCGCCCGTCTGCTGCTCGTCCTGGAGGGCAGCAGCGGCAGCACCCCGCTCTGACCCGGCCCCCGCGGAGCGCACCGGCGCACGGCCGCCGCCGACAGCGGGACGATCCCGTGCACCGGCGGATCGACCGGCGACCGCTCCTCCTCGTCCCGGCTCTCGTCCACCCGCCGCACCGCGTCCCGCAGTTCGGGGCCCGCCGGACTCCGGGACGCTACGCCGGCAGCGCCAGGGCCAGCGACTCCAGCTCCTTCAGCGCGTCCGGGCCGGTCGGCGCGAGGACGACGGTGGTGGCGCCGGCGGCGTGGCGGGCGGCGACGGCCGCGCGGGCCTGGGCGGGGGTGCCGGCGACGGCGAGGGCGCGGACCCACTCGGCGGGCAGGGTGCGGGCGAACTCGGCGCCGTCGGCGGCGGCCGCGCGGTGGGCGCGCAGCTCGGCGGCGAACGGCAGGGGGTCGATGTGGGCGGCCCAGTCGGGTTCGCCGATCGCGGCCAGGCCGTCGCGTGCCCGGTCGAGGGCGGTCCGCTCGTCCGGGTCGATCGCGGCGGCGTCGTAGGTGACGACGGCGGCGTCGGGGCGCAGGTGGCGGCGGGAGGCCGCGATGTACGCGGGCGCGGCAGGTTCGGCCAGCAGCAGCCCGTCGGCGGCCTGCCCGGCCACGGCCTGCGACCTGGGGCCGCGCACGCCGAGGATCACCGGCGGCACCACCTGCGGCAGCTCCGTCAGCCGCACGCCGTGGCACTGCACGTACCGGCCGTCGGCGGGTCCGGTGTCGCCGCGCAGCAGGGCGCGCAGCGCGGTGGTGTACTCCGTGAGCAGGGTGAGCGGGCTGGCCGGCCAGGCCCCGGCGGCGCGCATCCAGTCGGGCATGCCGTGGCCGATGCCGATGGTGGTGCGGCCGGGGTGGAGCTGGGCGAGGGTGGCGAGTTCCATGGCGGCGAAGCACACGTTGCGGGCGCCGGCGGGCAGGATGCCGATGCCGACGGTGATCCGGTCGGTGACGGCGAGCACGGTCGCGGCCTGCGCGATGCCGCCGCGCCAGCCGAGGTCCTCGACCACCCAGAGCTCGTCGAAGCCCAGTTCCTCGGCCCGGCGCGCGTACGCGTACAGGTCCCGCGCGGGCAGGTCGCGGGGCAGCAGGACGCCGACCCGGCCGAAAACGGGGACGGGGACGGCGGCGGCTTCGGTGCTGGGCATCGGCGGCTCCTGGGAGGGGACTCCGCGCGGCCCGGCACGCCGGCGCGGAAGGTCGGGTGATCGTACCGCCGTCGCTCCGCCGGGTGACGTCCCGTCAGTGCACGGCGGCCACCGGCCGCTCCGCCACGGGCTGGTCCGCCACCGCGACCGGCTCCTTGCGGTCCGCGGCCCAGGCCCCGGCGGCGATCAGGAAGCCGAGCAGCGCCAGGCCGGAGCCGACCAGGGTGGGCGACGTCCAGCCGAGGCCGGCGGAGAGTGCGAGCCCGCCGTAGAAGGCGCCCTGCGCGTTGGCCGCGTTGAACGCGCCCTGCACCGTCGCGGACGCCAGCGTGGGCGCCGAGCGGGCCTTCTGGATCACCAGGGTCTGCACGGTGGGCACGGTCGCGAACCCGGCCATGCCGATCAGCACCACCGTCACGGCGGCCGACCACCGGGCATGCGCGGTGACGGCGAACAGCGCGAGCGCGCCGGACATCGCCAGGAACGCGGCGCACAGCGACGGGCGCAGCGCGCGGTCGGCCGCGTAGCCGCCGATGGCGTTGCCGAGGGTCATGCCGACGCCGAACAGCGCGAGGATGACGGTGACGGAGGAGTCGGCGAAGCCCGCGACCTCGGTGAGGACGGGGGTGATGTAGCTGTAGCAGGCGAACAGTCCGGCGCAGCCGAACATCACGGTGGCCAGCGCGAGCCAGAGTTGGCCGCTGCGGAACGCGGCGAGTTCGCTGCGCACGCCGCCGCCGTGGTGGGTGGGCAGGTGCGGGACGAGGCGGGCGATGGCGAGGGCGCCGAGCAGGCCGACGACGACCACGACGAGCATCGCGGCGCGCCAGCCCAGGTGCTGGCCGAGCAGGGTGGCGGCGGGGACGCCGACGATGTTGGCGACGGTCAGGCCGGAGAACATCACCGAGACGGCGCGGGCCCGCAGGTGGGGGGCGACGAGTTCGCCGGCGGCGACGGCGCCCGCGCCGAAGAACGCGCCGTGCGGGAGTCCGGCGATCAGCCGGGCGGCGGCGAGGAAGCCGAAGTTCGGGGCGATCGCGCACAGCAGGTTGCCGGCGGTGAACAGTGCGGCGAGGCCCACCAGGACGGCCTTGCGGGGCAGTCGGGCGGCGCCGACGGTGAGCAGCGGGGCGCCGATCACGACGCCGATCGCGTACATGGAGATCAGCCAGCCGGCGTGCGGGATGGACACCTGGAGGCTGTCGGCGATCTGCGGGAGCAGTCCCATGGCGGCGAATTCGGTGGTGCCGATGGCGAACGCGGTGATGGCGAGGGCGACGAGCGCCAAGGGCATGGTGGTGCTCCACAACGGGGTCGGCGGGGTGGCTGGGCGGCGGCACCGACGGCATGTCAACGTTGTCAGTGCCTGCCGATCCTACCGGCCCGGCCGTCCTGGCCCGCCGCCCGTCCGCCGGGGCGGGCCGGGAAAACCGGGTGCGGCCGGCGGGCTCCGCCGTTAGCGTCGGGCCTTTGCGGAGATCCGGCGCGGTGGGGGGTGACTCGGGGTGGGGCGGTCCGGTGGGCTGGGTCGGGCGTTCGGGGTGCTGTGGTCGGCGTCGGCGGTCTCGACGCTCGGGGACGGGATCGTGGCGGCGGCGGCCCCGCTGCTGGTGACGTCGCTGACCAGGGATCCGGTGCTGGTCGGCCTGTCGGTGTTCGCCCAGCAGTTGCCGTGGCTGGTGCTGGCGCCGGTGAGCGGGGTGCTGGTCGACCGGGTGGACCGGCGGCGGCTGACGGTGGCGATGAACGCGGCGCGGGCCGTGCTGACGGCGGTGTTGGCGGCGGCGGTGTTCGCCGGGGCGGCCTCGCTGCCGCTGATCTACACCATCGGTCTGCTGCTGGGCAGTTGCGCGGCGCTCGGCGACAACGCCGCCCTGGCGCTGGTGCCCGCCGTCGTCCCCTCCGAGCAGTTGCCGCGCGCCAACTCCCTTCTGTTCGGCGCGTATTCGGTGCTCAACAAGCTGTCCGGCCCGCCGCTGGGCGCGGCCCTGTTCGGGGTGGCGGCCGGTCTGCCGCTGGCGGTCGACGCGGCGAGCTTCGCGGGCGCGGCGGCCCTGCTGTCGATGCTGCGGCTGCTGCCGCGCGAGGAGCCGCGGCCGTCCGCCGCCCGGCTGCCGATGCGCCGGCAGTTCACCGAGGGCGTCCGCTGGCTGTGGGGCCGCCCGGCGGTGCGGACGCTGACGTTGGCGCTGTGCCTGATGAACGTGACGCTGATCGCCGGGTTCTCCGTCATGGTGCTGTACGCGCGCGAGCACCTGGGCCTGTCGGCGTTCGGCTACGGCGTGCTGATGTCGGCGGGCGCGGTGGGCGGCCTGCTGGGTGCGGCGGTCGCGCCGCGGCTGCAGGCGCGGTTCTCGTCCTCGGTGCTGCTGCGGGTGGGCCTGGTGCTGGAGACGCTGACGCACGTCGGCCTGGCGCTGGCGGGTTCGGCGTGGGTGGCGGGCGTGGTGCTGGCGGTGTTCGGCGTGCACGGCGCGGTGTGGATGGGCGTGGACCGGACGCTGGTGCAGCGGGCGGTGCCGAGCGAGTTGTACGGCCGGGTGATGAGCGTCTTCATGGCGCTGGCGGTGGGCGGTTCGGCGCTGGGCGCGCTGATCGGCGGCCCGCTGGCCCGCGCGTTCGGCCTGACCGGCCCGTTCTGGTTCTCGGCGGTGGTGATGGCGGTGCTGACGGTGTTCGCCTGGCGGCCGTTCGGCCGCTCCATCGACGACCGCGCTCCCGCCGCCGCACCGCAGGCCGCGGTCGCGAACTGACGGCCGTGCCTGCCGCCGCGCCCGCCCCCGCCTGCGGTATACCTTGCGGGCAGTGACAGCGGCGAGCGGGGCGAGGTGGACGCGGGTGATCCGGCGGCGGGTACTGGTGTCGGGCACGGTGCAGGGCGTGTTCTTCCGCGACTCCTGCCGGCGGGCCGCCGCCGAGGCGGGCGTGGCCGGCTGGGTCCGCAACCTGCCGGACGGCCGTGTGGAGGCCGCCTTCGAGGGCGACGACGCACCGGTGGAGCAGATGGTGGCCTGGATGCACCACGGCCCGCCCCGGGCGACGGTGCAACACGTCGAGGTGCTCCCGGAGCCGCTGGAGGGCCTGCTGGTCTTCGCCATCACCGACTAGGACTTGTCCGGTCGATCATGTGCGGAGCCAGATGACCAGGGCTGCTGCGGTGACGGTTCCGAGGTAGACGTATCCGCGTTTGTCGTAG
>NZ_JBSGDD010000181.1:0-4477 GCF_053602195.1 Kitasatospora sp. NPDC004531
GTACCGGCCTCACCTCATCGATGCCTGTCTCGCGGGCACCGGCCTGATCATGGACGGCTGATCAACCCAGGCCGACATCACGAATTTAAGTTCAGTACCTTGCCGATTGGCCGCCTGCTCGACGGGTCCCGATCGGGCGGACAACTCCTTTTCTTCAACGCAGAGTTGATCCCAAACGATTGCTCGCGCGGTTCGCTCGACCTGACGGAGGCCCAGGTTTTACCTCGGCCAGATATGTCCAACTCCGTCCACATGCGTCCACCAGCGGCCAAAACAGCTGGTCCCAAAGTGGTCCCAAGGTCCAGCGACAGCAGTGGACACACCGAGTAGCGGGGCTCCAGGCGCCACTCGCCGCACACCGATGACGCTGTTCGAAACGGCAGCCTGCAGGGTCGCCTGCTGTGGGTCTCCGAGGGCTGATCGGAGCCGCCTACCCCCCCGAATACGTGCTGTGATCTTCCGAGCGACGTGTCGTCCTGCGCGTGTTGCCGAATCGCAGCCATGGCGTACTTCGCGCCCTGCTGTGCACGCTCTGCCGACACGCCAGAGGGGGCCACGACGCGACGAAACGACAAATCACGCCCTTGGCCGGGGCCGCCCCTCGGTTTCATCCTCGCCCCGGACTCCGCCGCCGAGCCGATCGATCGCTACTGGGCCAACGCCTCCGGAGCCTCCAGAGCCCGGAGCCGTCAGACACCCTCCGTGTGACGATCCCCTAATCGGTCGCACGATGCGAACAGCGCAGACATCGGACATCGGGAAATGACGAATCGGCCAGGTGCACACGCGAGTTCTCCGCTTCCGCCGCATCACGGGGGTAGACGGACAGAGCCAGTTCGAACCCCTCCCGAGCCTCTCGGTCCTCACCCCGGTGCAGCGCGATGTGGGCGAATCCCTCCAGCGCTCTGGCCTTGTACAGCCGCAGCTCCCGCTCATCTGACAGATCGACGGCGTGCCGGAAGGCTGTCTCGGCAGTGTCGAAGTCACCTGCGGCCAGGTACGCCTCGCCAAGGCCGTTCAGCGCATCGCACTCGACTTCGAGCAGTTGGTGCTCGCGGGTGAGTCGAAGTGCTGCCCGGCCGACATCGAAGGCGCGCGGCAAGTCCCCGAGCGCACGGTGGGCCACGCACAGCGTTGCCCGTGCCACGGCCGAGATGTGCATGTGAGAGCCTTCGTCGCCCTGCTGGAGGGCACGGTTGAGGTAGTCGATCGCCTCGGTGATGCGTCCTTCCCTCAAGAGGAGGATGCCGATGTTGGCCAAGGTGTATGCCTCGGACAGGTCTCGGTCGGTCTCCTGGTAGAAGGCGAGTGCACGGGACAGGCGGTCGAAGCCTTCGGCGGAGCGACCCAGTTCCCTGCAGGTGACCCCGAGGTTGTTGTTGAGTGCCGCGCTCAGCTCGGGGTCGGAGAGGGTTTCCACGATGTTCAGCGCTGAACGGAAGCAGTGGTAGGCCTCGACGAAGCTCTCCTCGTTGACCTTCAGGACTCCGAGTTCGGTCAACTGGTACATCTCAGTGGACCGGTCACCCACTCGCCTGCTGATGGCGAGGGCGGCCTCCATGGCAGTGCGGGCGTCCGAGGTTCGGCCTCGTTCCCGCAGGGCACCGGTCAGCCCCATGAGGCACAGCGCCTCACCGGGCTCGTCTCCCGCTGTTCGTGCTGCTTCGACGGCGCTCTCGAACAGTTGGAGTGCGATGCCGGCGTAGTTGGTGCGCCGCAGGAACGGCTGCATGGCGCAGACCAGCCGCCAAGCCACTTCCGGTGGGCCGTCCTTCAGAGCGGCCCGGGCGACCTCGACCAGGTTGGAGGCCTCCCCCGTGAGCAGTTCGATCGCCTCGGTCACCGAGGACGGCACCGGTACACCGGTGAACGAGTGAGTGATGTCCCGCACGGAGCGGAAGGGGCCCTTCGCCAGCGGAGCGCACCAGGACCCGGCCAGCTGAAGGTGGTAGTCGATCAACCGCCTGCGAGCGCCGTCCCTGTCTGCCTCGCTGTCGTGGTCCGCGCACACGCGCACCGCATAGTCACGGACGAGGTCGTGGAAGTGGTAGCGGCCGGGCTTGTCCTGAAGCAGGAGAGCGTCGTCGAACAACGACTCGAGGATGTCCTGAGTCCGGTCAATCGGAAGGTCGGCAAGCACGGAGGCGGTTCGCGCGTCGAAGGCGGTCCCCGGGTGGAGGCTCAGCAGCCGGAAGAGTCGACTTCCGCTACCCGACAAATGCCGGTACGACAGTGCGAGTGCGGCCGATACGCTCCGCTCCCCGAAGTCGAGGAACCTGGCTCGCCGCTCCTGGTCGTTGAGCTGCTCGATGAGGTACTGCACGGTCCAGCTGGTGCGGTCGCGAAAGCGGGCGGCAGCGATCCGGATGGCCAGTGGCAGGCGGCCGCAGAGCTCGACGACCTCGGCGACTTCGTCCGGGTAGGGGGCCACGCGCCGGGCCCCGACGACACGGGTGAACAGCGTGACCGCGTCGTCCAGCGGCATCAGGTCGAGGGACAGGGGTACGGCACCCTCCAGAGCCGACAGCCGGCGTCGGCTGGTGATGAGCACGAGCGGTCCGTTCGTACCGGGCAGCAGCGGCCGCACCTGCTGGACGTCCACCGCGTTGTCGAGAAGGATCACCGCCCTCTTGCCGGCCATGGCACCGCGCCAGGCGACGGTCCTGCCCTCCAGGCCCGGGGGGATCAGTTCGTCAGGCAGACCGCACTGGCGCAGCAGCATGCCGAGGGCGTCGCCCGGATCGAGTGGCTCCACGCCGGCGGCGAAGCCTCTCAGGTCGACGAAGTACTGGCCGTCCGGGTAACCGGCCGAGACGGTGTGCGCGAACCGCACCGCGAGGGTGGTCTTGCCGATTCCGCCCATCCCGTTGATCGCCGAGATCACGAGGGACACCGAGTCGGACTGTCGGCCGTCCTCCATGAGCTGGAGCATCTCATCGTGACGCCCGGAGAACTCGCGCGGATCGTGCGGCAGGAACTGCCGCAAGGTCTCCCTCTCGGCAGTAGTGGTGTCCGACGCCTGCACAGGCGGCACCGGAACAGGCGACCACTTCGATGCAGATGTCTCCGCCACGGGAAGCCCTTGCAGGATGCGCTCATGCAGAGCCTTGAGGTCGTCGCTCGGGTCGAGGCCAAAGCCCTCGGCCAACTGCTGCCGGCCTTCTTCGTAGACCTCCAGCGCGTCGGTCGTCCGCCCGGTCGAGTGAAGCGCGGTCATCAGGGTCGCCCGGAGCGACTCGCGCGACGGGTTCAAGGCAACCAGTTCGACCAGGTCACCCGCCACGAGTGCTCCGTCGCCTCGCCGTACGCGCAGTTCCAGCAGCGACTCGATCGCCGAGAGGCGCTCCTCCTCCAGCCGGGTGGCGACATTGCCGAAGTAGTGCCCGTCGAGACCGGCCAGCGCCGCTCCGCGCCACAGCGCCCTCGCGCTCATGAGCAACGAGATCGCCGTGGTCGTATCCCCGGACGCCACGGCTTCGTTGGCGCGCCCCACAGCGGACCGGTGTCGGACAAGATCGATCAGGTTCTCGTCGAGGTCGATCCGGTAGCCGACCTGGCTCGTGACGATGTCCAGCTCCGGCACCTGCGCGACAATCCGACGCAACGCACCCACTGTGTTATGGATCTGCTGGCGGGCCGATCGCGGGGCGACCTCCCACATGACATCGATCAGCCGGTCCGTCGGAACCATGGTGTTGGCGTTGAGCAGAAGCGTAGCCAGCAGACGGCGTGAACGAAGGCCACCGATCGCCAGCAGCTCTCCCCCGGCTTCGACCTCCAACGGCCCCAACAGGCGCACGTCGAGCTCCATCCGATCCCCCCACATGTTCTTGTCCGCGCCGGTCGCGATGTCGACGACGTGTCCATCCCACCCGTACGACCACCTCGGTCCCACCCGGACCGCACGAGAGGTTCCGGCAACAGTGCAGCCGGAGGAGACTCCCAAGGTTAGCCGAACAGTAGTCGGGCAATAGCGGTGCTCAGTACGTTCGGCCACGTCCGGTGACGGACGCAACACCCGGAATGTGCAACTTCAGATAGGGGAGATGTCGCATGCGTTTCGCAGCGATTGGCGCCATCGTCGGTTTGGTCCTGATCGGAGCCGTATGGACCTCTACGGACAACTCTGCGCCGGTACGGCCCAACGCCACCTGTCAGTCGTGCGCGATGTGACAGCACCCACATGGCACCGTCCGGCACGAAGCCGCCGCTGACGAGTACCCAGGGGTTCTGCTTCACAGCGTTCCTGATGCTCGTGGTTCTCCTCGCCTCGCTCACTCAGTTGCTCCCGGCCCGGGCGGTCCCCGGCTGGTTGCAACAAGGACGTTCCTCGATGACGGTGATCTGGCCGCAGGGATGGAGCTTCTTCGCCGACGAGCCGTCTGCGAATACGGCGGTGGCATTCGCCGTGGGTGAGGGCGATGGGCCGGTCGCCCGCCCCCCGCGCCCACAAGACCCGCCCCGCCGATGTGGGGTG
>NZ_JBSGDD010000182.1:0-4055 GCF_053602195.1 Kitasatospora sp. NPDC004531
GTCTTGGTCAGGCCCTTCAGCTCGCCGCCCATCAGCGACTTCACGCCCGCGGCGGCTGAGCCCCCGGCCCCCGCGAACCCGTGGGCCGCCACCCCGCCCGCCGCCCCCGTGCCGCCCGGCGCCCCGGTGCCGCCCGCGACCGGCGCGGGCAACCCGTGGGCCCCGACGGGCGTCCAGCAGCCCTGGGGGACGGGCGGCTACCCGCCGCCGGGCGCCCCCGGCATGCCCGGAGCCCCCGGCATGCCCGGCGCGCCGATGGCGTACCCGGCGCCGCAGCGCTCGCTGTACGCCAACAACCTGGCCATCGCCTCGCTGATCACCGGCATCGTCTGCTGCTTCTTCGGCTTCATCGCCATCGGCCTGGGCGTCGGCGCGCTGCGCCAGATCAAGCGGACCGGCGAACGCGGCAAGGGGATGGCCGTCTCCGGCATCGTGGCCGGCAGCCTCGGCATGGTGCTGTTCGTGCTCGCGGTGATCGGCGGCATCTTCAGCGCCGACACCTGGGAGGTCGACTCCTCCGACGACCACCCCTCGCACGCGGTGCAGACCCCGGGCGCGAACCTCTCCGCCAACTCGCCGTTCCGGCTGCGCGTCGGCCAGTGCTTCGACCGCGCCACGCCCGGCATGGTCAAGACCACCGACTGCACGTCCGCGCACTTCGGCGAGACCTACCTGACCAAGGCCACCAAGACCCAGACCGGCGCGTACCCGGGCGAGGAGGCGCTGGAGAAGGAGGCCGAGGCGGCCTGCGTGGGCAGCGTGGACACCTACGTGGCGGACACCTGGTCGATCCCGGAGCAGGTGAGCACCTTCTACTTCTACCCGGACCGGGCGGCCTGGAAGATCCCCGAGGCCCGCCGCGTCATCTGCTTCCTGGGCAACGACGACAAGTCGCCGCGCACCGGCTCGCTGCAGAAGTACCTCACCACGTTCTCCACCGACCAGCGCCAACTGCTGGAAGCCACCAACCAGTTCGACAAGGCCTGGGTCAACGGCCCGGGCGAGGACGTCGACGTGGCGGACGAGCCGGAGGAGTTCCGGAGCTGGGCCAAGGAGATGACCGCCGCCGCCGCCAAGCAGGCCGACCTGCTGTCCGCCGGGCAGTGGAGCAAGGCCGACAAGGCGACCCTCGACCGGCTGATCGCCAAGTCCAAGTCCGCCGCCGACCACTACCGGGCGGCCGGCGCCTCCACCGACACCGCCACGCTCCGCCGCGAGATCGAGGCCGCCTACGACAACCTGGGCGACGACGAGATCATCTCGCTGCGCCGCACCCTGGGCCTGGCCACCCAGCAGGAGGAGCCCTCCAAGGGCAGCAAGGCGGTTTGACCGCCCGCCGCCCGTCGGCCGCGCGAGCCCCCCGGCCCGCGCGGCCTTTCGCGGTCAACTGCCGTCGTGCGAGGCCATCCAGGCGGCCGCGTGCCGGACCAGCCGGGACGGCAGCGCCGGGGCGCCCGTCCAGTGCAGGTGCAGGTAGGAGGCGTGCACTGAGCCGTGCAGGTGGCCCTCGGTGTGCGGCCCGGCGGGCGTGCGCCAGCCCCAGGCGGGGGACGGGCCGGCCGCCGGGTCGGTGACGGTGCGGTGGAACTCGTGGCCGCGCACCCGCGAGCCGGCCGCCGCGAGCGGCGAGTCGGCGAGCGCCACCGCCTCCCGGTAGCCGAGGGTCAGCCGGGACGTCATCCGGGCCGTCGCGTCCAGCACCCCGCACATCGGCAGGCCGTCCAACTCCCGCCCCAGGTACAGCAGTCCGGCGCACTCGCCGACCACCGGCGCGCCGCTCGCGGCCAGTTCGGCGACCGCCCGGCGCAGCGAGGCGTTGGCACTCAACTCGGAGACGTACACCTCCGGGAAACCGCCGCCGATCACCAACGCGGCCGTCCGCTCGGGCAGTTGCTCGTCGTGCAGCGGGTCGAACGGCACCACCTCGGCCCCGGCGGCGGCCAGCAGTTCGGCGTTCTCCGCGTACGAGAAGGAGAACGCCGCGCCGCCCGCCAGCGCGATCCGCGGTCGGGGCCCGACCACCGGCTCGACCTCCGCCGCCGGGTCCCAGGCGTCCGCGGGCAGCGGCGGCGCGCTCCGGGCCAGTGCCAGCACCGCGTCCAGATCGACCGAGGCGGCGACCAGTTCGCCCATCTCGCGCACCGCCCGCACGGCCTCTGCGGAACGCTCCACGGCCGGTACCAGGCCCAGGTGACGGGACGGCGTGTCCACCGCCTGCGCCCGCCGCACCGCGCCGAGCACCGGCACCCCCGAGCCCTCCTCCAGGGCCTCCCGCAGCAGCGTCTCGTGCCGGTCCGAGGCGACCTTGTTGAGGATCACCCCGGCGAGGCGCACCTGCGGGTCCCAGGACGCGAAGCCGTGCACCAGCGCCGCCACCGAACGCGACTGCGAGGAGGCGTCCACCACCAGCACCACCGGTGCCCGCAGCAGCTTCGCCACCTGCGCGGTGGACGCCAACTCGCCGCGCCCCGCCGCCCCGTCGTACAGGCCCATCACGCCCTCGACCACGGCCACGTCCGCCCCCGCCGCGCCGTGCGCGAACAGCGGCGCGATCCGCTCCGGGCCGCTCATCCAGGCGTCCAGGTTGCGGCCCGGACGCCCGGCGGCCAGCGCGTGGTAGCCGGGGTCGATGTAGTCCGGGCCGACCTTGTGCGGGGACACCTTCAGCCCGCGCGCCGCCAGCGCCGCGATCAGGCCGGTCGCCACCGTGGTCTTGCCCGCACCGGAGGACGGGGCGGCCACCACCAGCCGAGGAATGCTGTCGTTCAACGCCCTACCACTCAATACCGCGCTGGCCCTTGCGGCCCGCGTCCATCGGATGCTTCACCTTGGTCATCTCGGTGACCAGATCGGCCAGTTCGAGCAACTGCTCGGGCGCGTTGCGGCCGGTCACCACCACGTGCTGGCTGCCCGGGCGGTCCCGCAGCACCTCGACCACCTCCGCCACGTCGATCCACCCCCAGTGCAGCGGGTAGGTGAACTCGTCCAGCACGTAGAAGCGGTACGTCTCGGCCGCCAGATCCCGCTTGACCTGCTCCCAGCCCTCCCGGGCCGCCTCCTCGGAGGACTCGATGTCGCGCTGCACCCAGGACCAGCCCGAGCCCATCTTGTGCCACGCCACCGTGCCGCCCTGCCCGGACTCGCCGAGCACCCGCAGCGCGTTCTCCTCGCCGACCTTCCACTTCGCCGACTTCACGAACTGGAACACCCCGATCGACCAGCCCTGGTTCCACGCCCGCAGCGCCATCCCGAACGCCGCCGTCGACTTCCCCTTGCCCGGGCCGGTGTGCACCGCCGTGATCGGCAGCGTCCGCCGCTGCCGGGTGGTCAGACCGTCGTCCGGGACGTTCTCCGCAACTCCCTTGGGCATCTTCGCTCACGCCGCCTTTCGCATCATCGTCGTCCGGGTCTCGCGCACCAGCGAGGCCACCCCTTCGGCCCGCAACTCGTCCAGGCTCACCGCGTCACCGTTCAGCTGCGCCGCCAACTCCCGTGCCAGGCCCAGCCGGACGGGACCGGACTCGCAGTCCAGCACCACCGACGCCACGCCCTGCGCGGCCAGCAGCCCCGCCGCCCGGTGCGCCCGCGCCACCGCGTCGCGCGACCCCGTCGCCCGGCCGTCCGTGACCACCACCAGCAGCGCCCGCCGGTCCGGGTCGCGCAGCCGCTCCACCCGCAGCACCTCGTGCGCGCGCAGCAGGCCCGCCTCCAGCGGCGTCCGCCCGCCCGTCGGCAACTGCTCCAGCCGTGCCGCGCCCACCTCCACCGAGGAGGTCGGCGGCAGCGCCAACTCCGCGCCGACGCCCCGGAACGTCACCATGCCGATCTTGTCGCGCCGCTGGTAGGCGTCCATCAGCAGGGACAGCACCGCGCCCTTGACCGCCGTCATCCGCTGCCGCGCCGCCATCGAACCCGAGGCGTCCACCACGAACAGCACCAGGTTCGACTCCCGCCCCCGGCGCACCTGTTCGCGCAGATCGTCCCGCCGCAGCACCAGCGCCCGGCCGGCCCGGCCGCGGGGCCCCGGGGGGGGGGGCGCCGCGCCCCGCCGGGCG
>NZ_JBSGDD010000183.1:0-3993 GCF_053602195.1 Kitasatospora sp. NPDC004531
TGTTCGCCAGCGAAGTCATGAAGCGAGATGGTCACGGCCGCGATCTTCTCACGCCCAGCTCCCACGCCGGTGATCCTTTCCGGTCACGGCACTAGAGAGCGGTCAGCACCGCCTCGTCGGCCCCGTCCAGCACCAACCCGTTGTCGAAGCGGACCCGGACCGACGAGCGCGGCCCCCGCACCTGGAACGCCTCCCAGTGCGGCACCAGCTTGGCGATCTCGGCCTCCAACTGCTTGAGACTCTCCGCGGGCATGGTGTGCCCGTAGTCGTCGTGCAGCGCCCGCAGCCGCTCGTACTCGCGGACCTCCTCGGGCGCCGCCACCTCCCCGACCACGTGCTCGACGGTGCCCTCGACGCCCGCCCCGAGCAGCAGCACCCCCACCGCCTCCCCGCCCCCGGACGCGGAGGCGTCCCCCAGCACCACGTCCGCCACCAGCTTGACCCGCGCCCCTGCGACCAGCGCCATCGCTCCCGTACCTCCCGGTCTCGCCCGATTTTCCGCGGATCATTATCCGCCGTGGCCGCCCGATGACCGGTCAGGCTGCCCGGCGGGCCGCCGGCGGCGATATCGGCTGCGGGGCCGGCCGCCGCGGGTCGTGGTGGCGGCGGCCCGTCAAGTCGCCGACACGCAGCACCAGATCGGGCGACGGGGGAGCGGGCCACACCGTCAGGCGGTGCTCCTCGACGGGGCGGGCGGCGGTGTCGGCCTCCCGGCCCCGGTCCCGGCCCCGGGTCTGCACCCGGACCCGGTACCAGCCGCGCCCCGCGTGCGCCAGGTTGCCGGCCTCGGCGATGTCCACCCCGTCCCAGGCCCGCAGGCGCAACTCGCCGCTGCTGTACAGCGACAGCTCCACCGCGCTCTCCCACTCCGGCCCGGGCTCGGCCGGCCGCTGCGCCGCGCGCTCCACGCCGAGCCGGATCAGCCCGGTGTGCGTGCCGCACAGCACCGTCAGGTGGTCCGGGCACCCGGCCGCCACCCCGTTGCCGTGGAACAGCCGGGCCAGCGCGTGCGCGTCCCAGCCGTCCGGCAGCTCCGGGCCGTACAGGAAATACTGGCAGTACGCGACGTGCATCGCGTCGGTCGTCCACATCATGCGGCACATGCTGCCGCCGGGCACTGACAGGCCGTCACCGGCAGTTGAGCGCCCGCCCCGGGCCGCCGCTCAGTTCCCGGACACGCCCGCGCCCGGCCAGGACTCCTCCAGGCTGCCGTCCGGCCGCACGGTGTACCGGGTCGAGGAGACCGCGCCGGTGCGGTCCACCCGCTCCTCGCGGACCAGCGCGCCGTTCTCCACCCGCCACACCGCCCCGGCCTCCGGGTTCGCGGTGGACGCGCGGCCGGAGACGAGCACCGGCGCGTCGCCGTTGAAGCCGTACAGCTGTACCAGGTCGACGGGGACGGAGCCCTCCACCCGCCGCAGCACCACCAGCGTCGCCCGGTCGTCCCGGTAGCGGGCGGGCAGCACGGCGGACAGCGTGACGGGCGCGCCCGCGCCGGTCGAGCCGCCGTCGTGCAGCTGGATCGCGGGGCCGCCCGCCGGGTCCGGGTAGCTGCGGTTGGGCCAGTCCACGGACGGCGGGCTGCCGAGCGCCGGGCCCAGGCCGGAAGCACGGGCGGCCGTGTTCAGGCTGTCCACGGACAGCGTCGCACCGCCGGTCGGCTTCACGGGGGCGGTCGCGGTCGGCAGCGGAAGGCCCTGGGTGGCCCGGTTCTCGCAGCCCTGCGCGACGGCGATGGCCAGCGCCACCCCGAGCGTCACGGTGACGAACACCACCAGGCGCTGCCGCATCAGCCGTTGACGGGCCGTCGGCCGGGCCGGCCCGGGGGCCCGCCCGGGCGGGGGAGTGCGGTCGCGGCCCGGCACCGGGGTGCGCTCCCGCCCGGCGGACGCGGCGGGCCGGCGCTCGCGCACCGTGTCGCCGTCGCGGACCGGACGCCGCACCCGCTCGGTCCGGGCGTCCGGACTCACCTCCGGCCGGGGCACCGCCGCCGCCGCAGGCCGCCCGCCCGCAGCCGCAGGCCGACCCCCGGCCGCCGGACGGTCGGCGGCCGGCGGCGCACCGGCCGAGGCCCGCGCCGCGTCCGCGGCCGGCCGGCGACCCGCACCGGGCCCCGGCCCCCCGGGCGCACCGGCCGGACGGCGCGGCGGCGCCCCCTCGGGCCGCCCGGCCACCGGCGCCTCCGCCGCGGCCGCCGCCCGCTCCTCCGCCCGCGCCGCGGCCCTGGCAGCCCGGCCGCCGCCGACGCCGCGCGCCGCGAGTTCGCTCAGCCGCTCGTGCAGCGCGGGCGCCGGCGGCCGCTCGGACGGCTCTTTGGCCAGGCAGGCCCGCACCACCGGGGCCAGCACCGGCGGAATCCCGGACAGGTCCGGCTCCTCGTGCACCACCCGGTACAGCATCACCTCGGACGAGGCGCCCGACCCGAACGGCGACTCCCCGGTCAGCGCGAACGCCAGCGTCGCCCCGAACGCGAACACGTCGGTGGCGGGCGTCACCGCCGCGCCGCGCACCTGCTCGGGCGCCAGGAAGCCCGGCGAGCCCACCGCCGTCCCGACGTGCGTCAGCGTGGACGCGCCGCGCGACCAGGCGATGCCGAAGTCGATGATCCGGGGGCCCTTGGGGGAGAGCAGGATGTTCGACGGCTTGAGGTCGCGGTGCACCACGCCCGCCTCGTGCACCTTCACCAGCCCGTCGGCCAGCGCCGCGCCGATCCGCGCAGCGTCCGGCCAGGCCAGCACGCCCTCCTCGGAGACCTGCTTGTACAGCGAAGGCCCCGGCACGTACGCGGTGGCCAGCCACGGCCGGTCGGCCTCGATGTCGGAGCCCATCACGCGGGCCGTGCAGCCGCCGCGGATCCGCGAGGCCGCCGCGATCTCCCGGGCGAAGCGGGTGCGGAACTCGGCGTCCTCGGCGAGTTCGGCGCGGATCAGCTTGAGCGCGACCCGCTGCCCCTTGCGGTCCGAACCGAGGAAGACCACACCCATCCCGCCGGCGCCCAGCCGCCGGTGCAACCGGTACGGGCCGACGATGCGGGGGTCCTCACGCCGCAGCCGCATCATTGCCATCTGCCCGTACCCGTTCCCGTTCCGTCAGCCCGTGGGGTGAGGCCCCGTCGGATGGGGCATCGTCAGTCAACTGTCCTGGCACAGCTTACGGACAGGTAGCGGCCCCGTGCTGACACGCAACACACGAACCGCCGGTCGGATTGTCGGATCGGCACCGCCGCCGGGCCGTCAAACCCCCTGCCACGCCCGCGATCCGGCCGTTCCCCCAGGGGAAGCCGTCAGGGTCGCCTAAGGGGTCCGCGCACTCCCGTCTCCGACTCCAGACGTACGCGCCGCCCCTCTCCTCCTACCAGCGGATGCGATCGGAACGGTACGACGGCATGACGACGCCGAAAGCCGCCCCGCATACGGTTGTTCACAGCGAGGACGGCCCCGCTCGTCCCCCGAGAAATGACCGTCCTCGCTACCGAGCAGCACCACCCGTCCCCGACCCGATCCGAGCAGCACCGCAGCCCGCAGGAGCACAGCAGACATGGCACCGCTCGACCGAGCCCTTCGCCGCCGGCCGCACCCCGCGGAGACCCGGCACCCGATGGTCGCCCTCGCCATCGCCCTGCCCTGCGCGATCCTGCTGATGGCCCTGTTCGGGGCGTGGGACCAACTGGCGATCCAGACCCAGGCGGTCGCCGATCTGATCGGGCGCTGACCCCCATGGGGTAGGGGTCTTCGCGCCGGTCCGGAGCAACCCTCATCAAGTCGTGGACGGACGAAATGAGTGGCGCAGGCTGCAGCTCCGGGCCCACCCGGTGGCCGGGAACGACACGTCGGTGAGGGCGTGCCGTTCCCGGCCACTCCCATGTCCGCCGCAGGGGCCACAACGCCGAGAGCCGCCGCCCGAATTCGGACGACGGCTCTCAACCACTGTGCGCGATACTGGGATTGAACCAGTGACCCCTACCGTGTCAAGGTAGTGCTCTCCCGCTGAGCT
>NZ_JBSGDD010000184.1:0-3912 GCF_053602195.1 Kitasatospora sp. NPDC004531
GCCGAGGCCCTGAGGCGATACCTCACCACCGGCACACTGTGGGCGAAGTGGGACTGCGGCCCGATCGAGGGCACCGACGGCGACGAGCTGGTTCTGGCGGCGTCCTACCTGTGAGCGCAGAACTCCGCCTCGTCGAAGCCCGCACGGAACACCCCGTCAGTGTGGACGTGCACGGGTACGTCGCCGAGGTGTCCGGGCACTGCCCGTTCCTGCGGCCGTCCGTCCGGCGCGGGATGACCGGGTGGACGGTGTACGAGATCGGTCCGGGCGCTCACCGGTACGCCGTGGAGGCCGAGTTGTTCCATGCCGGGGTGCAGGCTGCCGAGGCGCATCCCTCCGCCGCCGTTCTCGTTCCTGCCGGTGCGGGCCGGCGTGCGGCCACTGGACCCGAAGTTCCTCACGGAGACGCCCGACCTCGCTGCGGTCCTGGCCGTGGCGGCGGACGACGGGCGGGACGTCTTCGAGCACATCCCTTGCGAATGGAAGGCGGTTCGAGAATGGGCACGTTCCCTGCCGAGGCCCCGGAAGCGGTGAAGGCCGCCAAGGCTCTCTGCGACGCCCCGATGGCGCTGGCGCCGATCAGTGACCGGCGGGGCTCTGCGGTGTGGAAGGCCACCGGCCCGGACGGTGTGGCGAGCATCAAGCTCGGCACCGGCGAGGCCGCCGAGGTCACCGCCCGCGAAGCCTCCGTACTGGACCAGCTCCCCGGCTACACCGTGACCGCCGACCGATACGCCGACGGCGTCTGGCTGGTCACCCCGTGGCTGGCGGGGAAGTCCACCTGGGGGCGCTTCCAGCCCTTCCGCAAGGGCGACGGCGGGCGGGACGGGGCCCTCGCCGCCGCCGTCGGACTGTGCCGCGCCGTGGCGGACCTCCACGCCGACGGGTGGGTGCACGGCGACCTCCAGCCGCAGCACGGCGTCCACCACAAGGACGGCAGCGCGCGCCTGCTCGACTTCGCCTGGTCCCGGAAGATCGGCAGCACCCCGTGGACCGCGTTCGACGGCACGATGATCCACCTCACCGCGCCCGAACTGGCGGCCCGGATCATCACCGGCCCCCAACCGGTCACCACCACGCAGCCCGCCGACGTCTACGCCCTGGCCGGCACCCTGTGGACCTGCGCCACCGGGACGTGGCCACTGCACTACTCCGCCGCCGGACTGAGCCGGGAGACGCCGCTGGGCAAGCACCGCGAAGCCATCGCCGCCAGGGCCGTGCCACTGTCCCAGGCGTTGCCGTGGCCCGCTATCCAGAACCACCTGCGCCCCGTCCTCCTGGCCGAACCGGACGACCGGCCCACCGCCGCCGAACTGGCCAAGCTCCTTGAGACGGTGGACAGTTGATCGAGCTGGGCTCGGGCGACGCCGAGGCCCTGCTGCGGATCTACAGCGCGGAAGCGACACGGCATCTGGGCCGCGAGGCCATGGACGCCACCGAAGCCCACCGCTACGTGCGCGACGCCGCAGCCCAGGTCCCGCGCATGCTGTACGTGCTCGGCCTGACGGTGGACGGCAACCTCGTCGGCGTCGTCAAGCTCCACCGCGACCGCCCCGTCGCCGCCGTCAGCTACATCCTGCGCCCGGACGCCTGGGGCCGGGGCTACGCCACCGAGGGCGTCCGCCGCATCCTCGCCCTCGCCTTCGGCCGCCTCGGGCTGCCGGAAGTCCGCGCCAAGCACCGTCCGGACAACCTCTCCTCCGGCCGCGTCCTGCGCAAGGCCAGCTTCGCGACCTACGCCGTACGGGCACCTACGCCCCGCGATGTCGCCGTCGAAGTCCACCGGTGGCCAGCTACGAGCCGGCGATCGAAGGCGCGGACGACCGCCCGTTCGTGCCCCTGGACGACATGGACGACAACCACGACGAAATCGCTGGAGGAACGTTGGGTACCGCCCCCGCCCACCCGGTCACCTCGTACGTCCTGTGCACGGACCCCGCGTCCCGCCTGCTGCTCGTCCAAGCCGCAGGGGACGGCACGTGGCACCTGCCCGGCGGCGTGATGGAGATCGGGGAGTCCCCGCTCGAAGCCGCCCGACGGGAGGTCGGGGAAGAACTCGGCCTGACGCTCGACCTGTTGGCCGACGATCTGCTCGGGGTCGAGTGGGCGCAGGCCCGCCGCCGGGATCGCCTCGTGTTCCTGTGGGCCGGTCCGATGCTCAGTACCGCTGACACCGACCGAATCGCTTTGCAGGAACGGGAGTTGTCCGCCTGGCGCTGGGCGGATGCCGACGAAGCCCGCCGGCTGCTGCACCCGGCCGTGGCCGCTCGAATCCGGACGCCTCTCCAGTGGCCCGGACGCGTTACCTATCAAGAGACCCGACATGAGAGGACCGAGTCCAATGACAGCCGAGTTCCCAGCCAGGACCCTGCGCATCGGCACGCGTAGCTCGCCGCTGGCCCTCGCGCAGACGGACCTGGTGATCGCCGCCCTTCGCGCGCACGTCCCCGACCTGGTGGCCGAAGTCGTTCCGGTGACGACCGAAGCCGATCTGTGGCAGGGCGACCTTGCGCAGCTCGGCGGAAAGGGCCTGTACACCAAGCAGATCGACGCCATGCTGCAGGGCGGCACGGTGGACATGGCCGTCCACTGCGTGAAGGACGTGCCCGGCGACGTGCCGCTGCCCCACGGCCTCGTCTTCGCCGCGTACATGGAACGGCCGGACGTGCGGGACGTGCTGCTGTTCCCCGAGGGCTCCGAGTACCGCACGCTCGCCGACCTTCCTCCGGGCGCGGTCATCCTGTCGTCGGCGGTCCGCCGGAAGGCGCAGATCCTGCGCGCCCGACCGGACTTGAAGGTCGTCCGGGTGCGCGGCGCGGTCGGCAGCCGGCTGGAGAAGCTGGACGGCACGAAGAAGATCGACGTCCACGCGGACGGCATGATCCTCGCCACGGCCGGGCTCGCCCGGCTCGGCATCGAGCGCCCCGGGTACGTGCTCGGCATGGACGAGATGCTGCCCGCCGTCGGCGCGGGCGTCCTGGGGTTGGAGTGCCGGCAGGAGGACCACGCCGTCGCCGCGCTGCTGGAGAAGGTCAACCACCCGCGCACCCAGCGGGAGGTGACGGCGGAACGCGTCATGCTGCACGGGCTCCGCGGCCACTGCAACAGCCCCATCGCCGGGTACTGCACCACCGAGCCGGACGGTCAACTCTCCCTGCGCGGCATGGTGTTCGACCGCGAGGGCAGCAAGTTCGCCAACGCGATGCTGTGGGACGAACACCAGGGCGACCCGGCCGTCCTCGGTGCCCGCGTCGCCGCCGAACTCCTCCGCCAGGGCGCACGCGAGATCATCTCCGGTATCCCGCACTGACCCCGCTGTGACAGGCACGCACGCGAGCTGCACGACCGCGGTCGACCGATGGCAAGGGTCGCCCGATTTCGTCTGACGCCCTGCGCCCTGTCCATCCGGGCACTTTCTCGGCGTTGCCCACCTGGGGGGCCAGGGCCGGGGATGCCTTGCCGTGGCCGTCGAAGCAGAACGCTCGGCCGGGGAAGCCCGACCGAGCTTTCTGCTTCGTTGTTGCTCACGGCTGACGTCGTGTCAGGCGTGTTGGGTCAGTTGGCGCGGCGCCTGCGGGCGGCGAGGAGCAGGCCGGTGCCGGTGAGGAGCAGGATCGCTCCGCCGATCACGGCGTACCGCAGGGTGGTTTCGTCGGTGCCGGTGGAGGCCAGGCTGCCGCCCGAGGGCTGCGACGACTGCGCGTGGGTCGGGGCGGGCGTCGGGGCCGGGGTGGTGGGGGGCGGGGGGATCAGCTTGTTGACGGCGGTGGTGGTGATTCCCGCTTCGAGGTGCTCGTCGTCGAGGACGACCGGGCCCAGGACGGGCTGCTCCGGGGTCTGGTAGCCCTTGGGCGGGGTGACCTCCTGCCAGTAGTAGGTGCCCTTGTCGGTGACGGTGCGGCAGGTGCCGTC
>NZ_JBSGDD010000185.1:0-3852 GCF_053602195.1 Kitasatospora sp. NPDC004531
TCACCCTCACCCCCCACCCCCTCCCCCCCCCCCTCCGCCTCCCCCTCCCCACTCACCCCCCCCCCCCCCGCGCCCCCCCCCCCCCCCCCCGGCCCCCGCCCCCCACGGCTCAGTTCTCGTCCGGCTCCTCGACGATCGCCACCACCCGGCTCCACGCCGCGCCCAGCCCGGCCAGCCGGACGGGGAAGCAGGCGACGGTGAAGCCGTGCGCGGCGGGCAGCTCGTCCAGCCGGGCGAGCTTCTCCAGCTGGCAGTAGGCCCGCTCGCGCCCGTACAGGTGGGCGGGCCACAGCACGCCGTTGTCGCCGCTGGCCCGGTAGTCGCCCAGCATCGAGGCGAACGGCCGGTCGAAGCCCCAGGCGTCGATGCCGATCACCTTGGCGCCGCGCTCCACCAGCCACGCGGTCGACTCCCGGGTCATCCCGGGGTGGTCGGTGCGGTACGCCTCGGTGCCCCAGAGCCGGTCCGCGCCGGTCCAGATCAGCGGGATGTCGCCCGGCCGCAGCTCGTACGACTCCTTGGCGAGCGCGTCCTGGAGGTCGGCGGCGGTGATCCCGACTCCGGACGGGACGTGCCGCAGGTCGAGCCGGACGCCCGGCGCGAAGCACCACTCCAGCGGCACCCGGTCGATCGCGTCGGCCGGCCGGCCCTCGCTGCGCAGGCCGTAGTGCAGCGGCGCGTCCATGTGGGTGCCGGTGTGGGTGGTCAGGGTGATCGTCTCGTTGGAGATCGCGTCGCCCTCCGGGAAGTCCTCCGGACGCAGCCCCAGCGCGGCCGGCGCGGAGGCGTGGTCGAGCACGCTCACCTCCACCGGGGTGGCCTCGCTCGGGCCGTCCAGCACCGGCACGCTGAGGTCGATCAGGCGGCGCCTCACGCCGCGGACCCGGCGGCCTTCGCGCGCCGCTCGGACTCCTGGCGCACCGCGTCCAGGTCGGCGTGGCTGTTGCGCTCCACGGCCGCCCGCAGCAGCTCGGTGGCCTTCTCCCGGCTGGGCACCTGCTCGGTGGGCCGGGCCGCGAAGTCGTGCGTGATGACCAGCTGGGTGCGGTTCTCGTCCAGCGGCAGCGCCCGCCAGTCGCCGCCCATGTACTCGACCATCGGCGCGTTGTCGAGCTGCCGGTAGGAGATGGTGCGGCGGGCCCGGTCCAGGTCGCGCCGGGTCACCCAGCTCTGCCGCTGACCGCTCACGTCGACCACCAGGCGGGCGATCTGGTGGGTCTCCGACTCCTCCAGCAGGGTCGAGGTCTCGGTGGGCGGGAACAGCTTCGCGTAGCCGCCGATGTCGGCCAGCACCTCGTAGACGATGTCCGCGGCGGCCTCGACGGTCACGGTGTGCTCGGTGTGGAACATCGTGCTCCCTCCGCTGCCGGACGGCAGCATCTGCTCGTGATTGGCGTAGGCGGCCTCGTAGGCGAGCCTGCCGCGCCACTCGGCGATGAACTCGTGCACCCCGGGACGCTCGGAGAACTCCTGCAGGGTCGCCACGTCGGCGCAGGAGAACTGCGCGATGTGGGTGGCGGTCATGCCCTTGGCGTGCTCGTCCACCGGCAGCAGCACGTGCGGGCGCCAGCCGAAGCCGGACACCAGCCCGGAGTCCAGCGCCAGGGCCCGCAGCCCGTCGAAGAACGCCCGGACGTCCTCCTCGGCGGCCTGCGACGGGAACCGGTAGACCAGCGTGTGCACGATCATGACTGCCTCCGAGTGCTGCGGCCGGCGAATGCCGCCCGGGTCCCACCGACGCTAGGAACGGCGCCTCTAGGAACCCTCAACGAGCGCTTCAGGACGCCGGAGGCGCCGCCACGGCGGGCCGCAGCACCTCCGCGCACCAGGTCCGGAACGCGGTCGGCGAGGCGCTCGCCGCGGTGCGCGGCTCGGCGCTGTCCAGGCCCGCGTTCTTCGCCTCCAGCATCTCCACGGTGGCCGCCGCCATCGTCTCCGACAGTCCCGCCCCGGCCAGCACCGCCCGGAACCGCGCCGCCGTCAACTGCCGGTAGCGCACCGGCCGGCCCAGCACCTCCCCGGCGATCTCCGCCATCTCCCGGAACGACAGGTCCTGCGGCCCGAGCACCGGCACGCTGCCCCGCCCGCGCCAGCCGTCGTCCAGCAGCAGCCGCACCGCGGCCCGCGCCACGTCGCGCACCGCCACCACCGGCAGCCGCAGGTCCGCGTCGATCACCGAGCAGAACTCGCCGCGCTCCCGGATCCCGTCCGCCTGCTGGAGCAGGTTCTCCATGAACGCGGGCATCGCCAGCGCCCGGTACGCCACCCCGGTCGAGGCGATCAGGTCGTCCATCGCCAGCGACGCCGTCACCAGCCCCGCCGGCCCGGCGAAGTGCCGGCCCAGCGCCGACACCCCGACCACCCGCTCCACCCCGTGCCGCACCAGCGCCCCGCAGGCCGGGCGGGCGAAACCGCAGTACACGGCGTCCAGGTCGTCCGCCCGGACGTCCGGCGGCGCCAGCCAGAACACCGCCCGGGCCCCCGCGAACGCCCGGTCCACCACCACCGGGTCGCCGTGCGAGCCCGCCACCACCTCCACCCGCTCCCGCACCCCGGCCGGCAGCCGCCCCGGGTCCCGCACCACCACCCGCACCGGGGCGCCGGCCGCCAGCAGACCGGACAGGACCAGACTCCCCACAGCGCCGGTGGGAGTGGTGACCACGATCATCGAAAGCTCCTCGCACGACTCGGCCCGGCACACCGCCGGTACCGCGAACCTCCCACTCCCGGCTGGAGCCGCACCGGCAGCGCCCCTGGACCGCGCCGCCCGTGCACCGGTCCTTGAGCGGCGTTCTAGCCCGGCGCGCGACCGTGGACGACGCGGGCGGACGGCGGCTGCCGTCCGCCGGGAGCGAGCCGGGGAGCGGTGATGGTAAGCGAAGGGGACCTGGTCGGAGCCTGGCGGCTGATCGCCCACTACTACCGGGAGGACGACGGCAGCACCAGCGAGGGCCCGCTCGGCGACGCCGCCGCCGGACTGCTGATCTACCACCAGGACGGCTACATGGCCGCCAGCCTGATGCGCACCCGTCCCGCCGACGCCGGCGAGGCCTACCTCGGCAGCACCGACGACTTCCTGAGCTACTCCGGCCGCTGGCAGGTGCGCGCCGACACCGTCGTCCACCAGGTCTCCATCGCCTCCCACGCCCGCGTGGTCAACACCGAACAGATCCGCCAAGTCCGGCTCCAGGACGGCGAGTTGCGCCTGGAGCGCCGCCTCGGCGGCCCGCACGACTACGTGGTCATGGACTGGAAACGTGCCTGAGCGAGCAAGGAGGCGGACGATGCGCAGCCGACTACTGGCCACCGCGTGGCAGATCCTCAAGTCCGGCCTGATCGCGGTCGGTTGGATCTGGGCGCCCTACCCCCTGCACGCCTACGCCGAGCGGCTGCTCGACCCCGTCCTCGACGAGCCCCCCGCCGGCCACCCCGAACGCCTCGCCCCCGAACACCCCGTCACCCCCGAGGAACGCGCCCTGTGGCAGCACCTCGACCGCACCGCCGCCAGGCAGCTGCCGTGACCGCCGCCGGCGACGCCCGTAGCCGGGTGGCCGAACTCCACGAGCTGCGCGAGCAGGTCCGCCGGGGCCCCAGCGAGAAGGCCACCGAGGCGCAGCACGCGAAGGGCAAGCTGACCGCTCGCGAGCGGATCGAGCTTTTGCTGGACGAGGGCTCGTTCCACGAGGTGGAGCCGCTGCGCCGGCACCGTGCCCAGGGCTTCGGTCTGGAGGCGAAGAAGCCCCACACCGACGGCGTCGTCGTCGGCTGGGGCACCGTCCACGGCCGCACCGTGTTCACCTACGCGCACGACTTCCGGATCTTCGGCGGCGCGCTGGGCGAGGCCCACGCCCA
>NZ_JBSGDD010000186.1:0-3732 GCF_053602195.1 Kitasatospora sp. NPDC004531
GACGGAGCACACCGGCCAGGCGCCGGGGCCCTGGGAGGCGAGCACCTTCTCGGCGACGGCGATCTGCTGCGCCTTGGTGGCCAGGTTGGCCTGCGGGGCGTAGGCGGTGCCACCGAACGCGGCCCAGGTGGAGGAGGTGAACTGCAGGCCGCCGTAGAAGCCGTTGCCGCTGTCGATGGACCAGTTGCCGGTCGACTCGCACTGGGCGACCTTGTCCCAGGTGGACACGTCGGCAGCGGACGCCGAGGTCGCCGTGACGAGTCCGGCCACCGGCAGGACGGCCATCGCGGAGCCGGCCACGATGGCGGCACGGACGCGGTTGCGGCTGCGGTTGCCCTCGGTGGCGGTGGTGGTGGCGGTCTTGGCGGCGGCGGTCTCGTTACGGAAGATCATGCGATTCCTTTCGGCTGCCCCGGGCAGGCAAGGCGGAACCAGGGCCCCTCGGGGCCTGCTGTCTCGCGCTTGTGGATCGGACGGGGCCGTCGCTTGCCGACGTGCTCTCCGTCGCGGTCACCCTGCCCGTGCGGTGCGGCTCGGTGGCCGCTCCGGGGCGTTGGTGTCGGGTGATCCCGGGTAGTGCGCCCTGCACTGGTTACGAAGCTACGGGCGTTTCGGCCGATGTCCAAGCATTCGAAGGTCTGTGCAGGTCAGAGCCGCATTACCGGCGGTAATTCGGGGTTTTCCGGCGGCCGGCGCCGCGACTTCCCGGGCCCGGCCCGCGCGGCGTGTGACCGGCCTCACCGGGTTTCGGGCTCCTCCGCCGCGAAAACCCGCACGCTCCGTGTCGGCCGTTCACTCAGCGCCGACGGGGCCGCCTTCCGGCTATGGGCCGGGCCACAGCCGTGACGGCCGGTCGACGCCGCGCTCACCCAGCGTGCCGAACCGCCGCCTCAGGACAGCGCGGTGAGCACCCGCGGCCCGTCCTCGGTGATCGCCACGGTGTGCTCGGAGTGCGCGCCGCGCGAGCCGTCGGCCGAACGCAGCGTCCAGCCGTCGGGGTCCGTCCGCAGCTTCGCCGTGCCCGTGCACCACCACGGCTCCAGCGCCAGCGTCAGGCCGGGGCGCAGCTCCAGGCCGCGGCCGGGGCGGCCGTCGTTGGCGATGTGCGGGTCCTCGTGCATGGTGCGGCCGAGGCCGTGGCCGCCGAAGTCGGTGTTGATCCGGTAGCCGGCCGCGTGGCCGACCTTCGCGATGGCCGCCGAGAGGTCGCCGGTGCGGTTGCCGGGCACGGCGGCGGCGATGGCCGCGTCCAGCGCGGCGCGGGTGGAGTCGATCAGCCGGACGTCCTGCTCGGCGGCCGTGCCCGCGACGACGGTGACGGCGGAGTCGGCGACCCAGCCGTCGATGGACACCGCGAAGTCCAGGCTGAGCACGTCGCCGTCGCGCAGCACGTAGGGGTGCGGCTGCCCGTGCAGCACCGCGTCGTTCACGGACAGGCAGATCACGTTGCGGAACGGCCCGCGGCCGAAGGACGGCGCGTAGTCCCAGTAGCAGGAGACCGCGCCGCGCCTGTCGACCAGCTTCCGGGCCCGGTGCTCCAGGTCCATCACCTCGCGGCCGGGCTCGACCAGGGCCGACAGCTCGGCCAGCGTCTCGGCCACGAACCGGCCGGTGACGGCCATCTTCTCGATCGCCTGCGGGGTCTTGTACTCGATCACGACACGGCTCCCTGCACTGCGGCGGCAGCCGCGCGCTCGTTGCGACAGCCGGTATTTGAATACCGGCGGGACGGGGACACCCTAGCAGCCGGACGGTATTTAAATACCGCTCCGGGCATCCAGCATCGCCTCGACGGCGGCCCGCGCCCGCCGGGCCGGATCCGGGCCGCCGGTGATCGCGGCGGTGACGATGGCGCCCTCGGCGAGCAGTTGGACGGGCGCAACGTCGGCGAGCCCGGCGGCCCGCGACCACTGGGCGAGGTGCCGGTGGAAGGCGTCCTTGTGCGCGCGGACCTCGGCCAGCACGGCCGGCGAGGCGGGGCCCAGTTCGCCGAAGGCGTTGATCCACGCGCAGCCCCGGAAGCCCGGCTCGGCGCACCAGCCGGCCAGCCAGTCGAACGCGGCCAGCAGCCGCTCCCGGGGGTCGGCGTGCGCCTCGGCGGCGGCGGTCAGCCGGCCGCGCCAGCGCGTGTCCCGGCGGCGCAGCACGGCGACCACCAGGTCGTCCTTGGTGGGGTGGAGCCGGTAGATGCGCTTGAGCGGCAGCCCCGAGGCGGAGCGGACCTCGTCCATGCCGACGGCGCGGATGCCCTTCTCGTAGAACAGCGCTTCGGCGGCGTCGAGCAGTCTCTCGTGGTCCTGCCGGGTCTGTTCCTCGCTCAGCGGGGCGGGCATCTGCGCACTCCTGGAAGGGGATTGACGTGGAGAACGGTCGTTCCCTAGCGTAGCGTCCACGACAGGTCGAGAACGCCCGTTCTCAACCGCTTCCCGATCCCGAGGGGGCCGCCATGGCCGAGGACCGCCCGCCCTACCCGCCGTTCACCCGCGACAGCGCGCTCGCCAAGGTGCGGGCCGCCGAGGACGCCTGGAACAGCCGCGACCCCGAGCGCGTCGCCCTCGCCTACACACCCGACTCGACCTGGCGCAACCGCGACACTTTCGTCACCGGCCGCGCCGGGATCGTCGCCTTCCTCACCGCCAAGTGGGCCCGCGAACACCAGTACGCGCTGCGCAAGAACCTGTGGGCCTTCGACGGCGACCGGATCGCCGTCCGCTTCCAGTACGAGTGGCACGACGACACGGGCCAGTGGTGGCGCAGCTACGGCAACGAGCTGTGGGAGTTCGACCCGAACGGCCTGATGCGGCGGCGCGAGGCGTCCATCGACGACGTGCCGATCACCGGTGCCGACCGCCGCATCCTCGGGCCCCGGCAGGACGGCGAACCCGACCTGCCGCTGCACTGAGTGCCCGCGCGGGGAGACGGCGGGCCGCCGCGTTCAGTAGCGTGGCGGCATGGTGCGAGTCCCCCTCACCCCCGAGCAGATCGAGGCCGGCCGGCGCCTGGGCGCGCTGTTCCGCGAAACCAGGGCCGGCCGCGACCCCGTCGCCGTCGCCCAGAGCGCCGGCATCTCCCCCGAGACGCTGCGCAAGATCGAGATGGGCCGCCTCCCCAGCCCCGGCTTCGGCACCGTCGTCGGCCTCTGCGCCGCCCTCGACGTCCCCCTCGACGACGCCGCCCAGGTCTGGCTCGGCGTCGTCGCCGACCTCCCCCGCGCCGCGGGCTGAGAGCTCAGCGCCGACCGCCGAGCGACTGCGCGATGCGGTCGGTGGCTTCGACCAGCCGCGGCGGGTCGCCGTGCTCGCGCCCCCAGTGGGCGGCGCTGACCGCGCGGGCCTGGGCCCAGCGGCGGACGCGCTCCGGGTCGAGCTCGGCGGCCTCCGCGTAGATCGCCAGGCGGCGCAGCACGGCGCGGCGCAGGTCGGCTGCGGCGAGCAGGTCGTCGAACCGGCTGCGGAGCAGGGTGATCGAGTCGTACGCGGGGTCGCCGGCCCAGCCCTTGGGGTCGATGGCCAGCCAGGGTTCGCGTTCGGCCGCCAGGACGTTGCCGAAGTGCAGGTCGCCGTGGACGAGGGTGTCGGGCTGCTCGGGACCGAGTTCGCGGACGGTGGCGATCGCGCTGTCGACCACCTGGCGCGGCAGCGGCCGGGGCAGCCGGTCGGCGTCGCGGCGCAGCTCGGCCGCCCAGCCGGCGGCGCGGTCGCCCAGCCGGGGCAGGGCGGGCGGCGCGCCGGC
>NZ_JBSGDD010000187.1:0-3600 GCF_053602195.1 Kitasatospora sp. NPDC004531
CTCCATGTTGCCGGTGCCCTTGAACTCCTCGAAGATCACCTCGTCCATCCGCGAGCCGGTGTCGACCAGCGCGGTGGCCAGGATGGTCAGCGAGCCGCCGTTCTCGATGTTGCGCGCGGCGCCGAAGAACTTCTTCGGCGGGTACAGCGCGGTCGAGTCGACACCACCGGACAGGATGCGGCCGGAGGCGGGCGCGGCCAGGTTGTAGGCGCGGCCCAGGCGGGTGATGGAGTCCAGCAGGATCACCACGTCGTGGCCCAGCTCCACCAGGCGCTTGGCGCGCTCGATGGCGAGCTCGGCGACGGTGGTGTGGTCCTCGGCCGGGCGGTCGAAGGTCGAGGAGATGACCTCGCCCTTCACCGACCGCTGCATGTCGGTGACCTCTTCCGGACGCTCGTCGACCAGGACGACCATCAGGTGGCACTCGGGGTTGTTGTGGGTGATCGCGTTGGCGATCGCCTGCATGATCATGGTCTTGCCGGTCTTCGGCGGGGCCACGATCAGACCGCGCTGGCCCTTGCCGATCGGCGACACCAGGTCGATGATCCGGGTGGTCAGCACGCCCGGGTCGGTCTCCAGGCGCAGCCGCTCCTGGGGGTACAGCGGGGTCAGCTTGCCGAACTCGGGGCGGCCGCGGCCGCTGTCCGGGTCCATGCCGTTGACGGAGTCCAGGCGCACCAGCGCGTTGAACTTCTCGCGGCGCTCGCCGTCCTTCGGCTGCCGGACGGCGCCGGTGATGGCGTCGCCCTTGCGCAGGCCGTGCTTGCGGACCTGGGCCAGCGAGACGTAGACGTCGTTCTGGCCGGGCAGGTAGCCGGAGGTCCGGACGAAGGCGTAGTTGTCGAGGATGTCCAGGATGCCCGCGACCGGGATCAGGACGTCGTCCTCGCTCAGCTGCACCTCGGCGGCGCCGCCCTCGAAGCCCTCGCGGCGACGGCCCCGACGGTCGCGGTAGCGGCCGCGGCGGCCGCGGCGGCCGTCGCCGAACTCGTCGTCGTCGTAGCCGCCCTGCTGCTGGGCGGCGCCGGCCTGCTGCTGGCCACCACCCTGCTGCTGGCCCTGCTGGCGGGTCTGGCCGCCGTCCTGCTGCTGGCCGCCGCCCTGCTGGCGGTCGGCGCGGTCGCGCTCGCGGCGGTTGCGGCGGTCGCGGCGGGACTCGCGGATCTCGCCGTCGCCCTCGGCCGCGGCGGCCTCGGTGCGCTCGGCACGCTCGCCGCCCTCGCGGCGGTCGCGGTCACGGCGGTCCCGGCGCTCGCGGCGCTCGGTGCGGCCCTCGCCCTCGGCGGCCGGGCGCTGGCCCTCGGCCTTGGCCTCGGCGGCCGGCCGGTCCTGCTCGGTGGCGGTGGCGGTGGCGGCCTCGGCGGTGGGCGCGCCGGCGGCGGCGGTGGCGCGGCGGCGCG
This sequence comes from Kitasatospora sp. NPDC004531, assembly GCF_053602195.1. Lineage (NCBI taxonomy): Bacteria > Bacillati > Actinomycetota > Actinomycetes > Kitasatosporales > Streptomycetaceae > Kitasatospora > Kitasatospora sp. NPDC004531. The sequence continues at coordinate 1,401 of NZ_JBSGDD010000187.1, forward strand.
GACGCTCGGTCCGGGCGGCGGCGGCCGCGGTGTCGGCGGCGGCCTGCACCGGGATCTCGATCTGCGCCTGCGGCTGCGGCTCGGTGGCGGCGGCGGTGCGGGCGCGGCGGGCCGGCTTCTCCTCGGCCGCGGCCGGGGCGGCCTCGGCGGGAGCAGCCGACTTGGCGGCCTTCTTGGCGGCCGGAGCGGCGGGGGCGGAGCCGCCCGCGAGCAGCGGGTCGCCGCCGCTCTTCTCCTTGATGGCCTCGATCAGCTGGCTCTTGCGCATCCGTCCGGTACCGCTGATCCCGAGGGTCGAGGCGAGCTTCTGGAGCTCGGCCAGGACCAGGCCGTCCAGGCCGGCGGCAGCGGTACGACGGCGTCGCGCCGGAGCCGCGGGGGCGGCGGCTGCGTCCGACGCCTCGGCGTCCGGGCGCGCGCCCATCAGATCGGTGGTGTCGCTCACTAAGGGTCCTTCCCTGGAGCGGACGTCGGCCTGTCTGGCACGGCGACCGGTTGTGCTGTCCTGGCCAGCATCTCTGTGCGCTGGTCAGGGGCTGGATTCCCGCGGAAGGCTGGTCCTTCCGGGGAGCTGCGAAGTGCGGTGCACTGTGGTGCGAAGGTGGCGCGGACGGCCGTTATCGACCTCGCTGCGCCTGTTTTGATGCCCGGGCCCCCGTCGCGCGGCGGCAGTTCGGGCCCCGCCCGGCCGCTCGATGCAGAGGCTGCGGGTGGGAGTCTGGTGCCGTCACGGCTTCGGGATGGGCCGCAGTCGCGCAGGCAGGCTGCGTACGCGGTGTGGCGGGCTCCCGGAGAATCGTGATCCCGAGCTTCCGGCCTCCGTGTGGACGGGGGAACGGGATCGGGATGCGTCGCACCGGGCCCCGGAGGGCATCTGGTGCAGCAATGAGGTTAACACTACCGACCCCCTGACACATTCCCCAGCCCTTTGGTTGTCAATCGTGTCCGTCTCACATGTCGAGCGGCAGCACGGTCGCGCCGGTGCGGTCGAGCTCCAGCCGGTGCGCCGCGAACTGCGGCCCGGCGAAGGACAGCAGCTTCTCGGCGCCGGCCTCGTCGGAGAGCGCGAGCACCGTCGGTCCGGCGCCCGAGATGACGGCGGGCACGCCCTCGGCGCGCAGCGCCGCGACCAGGGCGGCGCTGTCGGGCATCGCGGAGGCCCGGTAGTCCTGGTGGATGCGGTCCTCGGTGGCGGTGAGCAGCAGTTCGGGGCGGCGGGTGAGCGCCTCGACCAGCAGGGCGGCGCGGCCGGCGTTGACGGCGGCGTCGGAGAGCGGGACGGTCTTGGGGAGGAGACCGCGGGCCGTCTCGGTGAGGACCTCGGTGGAGGGCACGAACACGACCGGAACGACCCGGTCGGACGGGTCGAGCGTGATGGTGCGCGCGGTGCCGTCCTCGGTCCAGGCGACGGTGAAGTTGCCGCGCAGGCAGGCCGCGACGTTGTCGGGGTGGCCCTCCAGCTCGGAGGCGAGGGCGAGCAGCGCGTCGTCGTCGAGGGCGGAGGCGCCGCCGATGGTGACGGCGCGGGCGGCGACGATGCCGGCGCAGATCGCGGCGGACGAGGAGCCCAGGCCGCGACCGTGCGGTATGCGGTTGGCGCAGACCACTTCGAGGCCGCGGGGCTGTCCGCCGAGCCGGTCGAAGGCCGCGCGCAGCGAGCGGACCAGCAGGTGGCGCTCGTCGCGGGGCAGGGTGTCGGCGCCCTCGCCGGCGATGTCCACGCTCAGGCCGGAGTCGGCGACTCGCACCACCACGTCGTCGTAGAGCCCGAGGGCGAGGCCGAATGCGTCGAAGCCGGGGCCGAGGTTGGCGCTGGTCGCGGGGACGCGGACCCGGACGGCGGCGGCGCGGAACGCGGGACCGGCCATGCGGTGGACACTCCTGAAAAGTGGGGGCGGCCCGGACGACGGGGCCTGCGGTGGTACGGCGGCGGGGTGGTCGAAGGGAGCGCGCAGCGTGGCGCGGCCCGCCGGGGTCCAGCGTATCGAAGAGAGGTTCCAGAGCGGTACACCCTGCTCGGCTCGGATCTTCCGTGTTGCCACAAGCAGCGGAAAAGCGCCGGTCGGATGACCTGAAAGCTACCGGAAAGTGTGGACACCTGGCCCGAATGCGCGGCGAGCGGCGGGACAGCGCCGCGGGGCCCCGCCCCCGCTAGGAGGAGGGGGAGGACCAGCGGCCCAGGCGGGGGGGGGGCGGGGAG
>NZ_JBSGDD010000188.1:0-3555 GCF_053602195.1 Kitasatospora sp. NPDC004531
GCTCGGTGGCGGGGGCCGCGGGCGGTGCGCACGGCGCAGGCCACGCTCCTGCGCCGTGGGTCGCCCCGGTCAGGCCGGGGTCGCTGAGCGTTCCGCGAGGCGGCGCGCCTTGCGCTTGGTCAGGGGTTGCTCGGGCAGCCAGCCGAAGGCCAGGGTGCTGCCGATCAGGCCGAGGACGAGGCCGATGAAGAAGCCGCCGATGTTGGAGGTGATCCAGCTGCCGAGGGTGGCGAGCACGGCGATCAGGGAGTAGAAGAGCCGCTGTACGGGGTGGAAGATCAGCAGCAGTCCGCAGAGCACCATCAGCATCGGGACGATGTAGCCGGCCAGGCCGAGCAGTCCGATGCGGATGACCATGTGCATCGGGGCGCTCTCGGTGAGCAGGATCTCGGCGCCGGCGAGGGTGACCAGCAGGCCGCCCCAGAAGGGCCGGCGGTCGCGCCAGCCGGCGAAGCCGGTGCGGGTGATGACGGCCGGCGGGGCGTCGGCGGGGTTCTCGGGACCGTTGGGCCGGGCGGCCGCGGTGTTCTCGGCCGCCCGGTCCGGTGCCGAGTCGAACTCAGCAGCCATCGGTGCTGAAGCTGAGGTGCATGTTGGGCAGTCGGAACAGTCCGGCGGTGGTGGCGTAGTTCCGCTGGCGGAAGTGGTCGACGGTCACCTCGTCGCCCTGCTGGCCGAACATTCCGGGCGGGCCCTGGACGGGGCCCTTGTCGAAGGTGCTGGCGTCGCGGCCGACTTCGAGGCCCTTGAACTCGGCTTCGCCGCTCATCAGGTCGGAGTCGGTGGTGAGGTTCTCGGCGTGGACGGGGCTGCCCTTGTCGCCGGCCGTGATCAGCAGGTTGATGCCGCCCAGGTTGACGCTCTGGCAGAGCTTGGTCAGGTCGGCCGACTTCACGGCGGTCTGGATCAGGAACAGCTGCCCGCCGGTGTCGCCGGCGTTCGGGCTGTTCTCGATCATGTTGTCCAGGACGCCGAACTGCTCGACCCCGGTGCCGTGCATCCGGTCGGCGGTGACCTCGAAGGCCATGCCGGAGATGGCGAACTGGTTGGCGAGGACGTTCTGCGCGGTCAGGGTCACCAGGACGCCGGCGGTCACGCAGGCGGGTATCGCCATCAGTGCGGCGCGGCGCAGCCGGACCCGGCCGCGCCCGACGGGGGTGGCGGCGGGTTGTTCTGCGGGGTGGGGCATGTGCAGCTCCAGAGGGTTCGAGTGGGGGTGTGCTCCTCGCGGGCGTTTCGGTCCTGGCGTGGACGGATGCGTCAACCGTGGTGCCTGGAAGTGCAATTGACGATCTTTCTCACACCTGCGAGCTGTCTGGAAGTTACCCCGGGGTACATGGTGGGTCAATACTTCGCGCACCGTCCCCACACATCTGAACACCAGTCAACTCCTGTGACTGACGGGACCATTGGGACGACAATGCACTCGAACTCCGCTCACCGGCCTGCCAACTTCCGCACATCTTCTTGACGTTGCCGTCCGACCCCCCTAGAACTTGGCGATGTACCCGGCGGTAACACCGCGCTTCGACGGCGCCGCCCCGGGTTCCCCCGGGTACCACGAGCCGCCCCGGCGGCACGGTGGCAGTCGTGCGCCTTCGAAACCGGCCGCTCGTGGCGTCGAGCGACCCGCCCGCTCGCCGAACACCCTTGCACCGCACCGCAGTCGGCGCGTCCAGCACGGGCCGGCCACCCCCGTTTCCCCTGCCGTGAGGAGTTCCCCCACCATGCGCCGTACCCCGCCGGACCGCTCCGCCAGCAGCTCCGCCAGCCCGGCCGCCCGTCGCGGCTCGCGGCGGATGCTCGGCCGTCTCGCCGTCCCGGCCGCGCTGGCCAGTGCCGCACTGCTGGCCGGCACCGTTCCGGCGTCCGCCGCCACTCCCGGCGCGCCCTACACCGGCATGGGCAACTGTCCGCTGACCGCGCCCGCCATGACCAACTCGGCCAATCTCCAGGTCGGTTGCCTGGTGTCGATCACCAACGGCGGCAAGTTCACGCTGGGCACCACGGAGGTGCCGTTCAACTCCCCGATCAAGCTGCAGTTCGGCTTCTACTGGGACAAGTCCGCGCCCGAGGTGACCTTCCCGGACGGCACCACCGCCAACCAGTACAACGTGGTGCCGCCGACCAACGCCCCGCTGATGTCGGCGCCGATGGTGGAGATCACCATCCCCGGCATCAAGAACTTCCTGCCGGGCATCACCAGCGTCTTCGCGCAGGTCGAACTGGCGGGCTCCGTCTCCAAGTTCACCCCGATGGCGACCGGCGAGCCGTACCCCGTCTTCCAGCTGCCGATCAAGCTGCACCTGTTCAACGCGCTGTTCGGCCCGGACTGCTACGTCGGCTCGAACTCCGCGCCGCTGATCCTCAAGCCCACCACCGGCACCACGGCCCCGCCCGCGCCGACCGCCCCGATGACCGGCGACCCGGGCACCATCGACTTCACGATGGACCCCAACGGCCACAACGCGCTGGTGATCTCGGAGAACAACGCCAACCTGGTCGACAACACCTTCTCGGTGCCCGGCGCCAACGGCTGCGGCCTGCTCGGCTCGCTGAACCAGATCATCAACTGGACGATGGCGCTGCCCGCCACGCCCGGCAAGAACTCGGTGAGCTTCCAGCAGACCAACGCGAACTTCGTGCTGGACGACAGCCTCGCCGACCTGACCGCCGCGATGAACGCCAGCGCCGGCCACTGATCCGGACGGCGAACCGCCCGCGGCGGCCGCCGCTCCCCCACCGACCCGTGCCCGCCCCGCCGCGGGCGGGCACGCGCTCCGCACCGCCGGAGCCGCGCCCCGGACACCACACCGGGGCCGATCCCACCCACCGGATGCCCCACCCACCGGAAGGAACCCTCGTGCGCAACCGCCTCTTCGCCGGCGCCGCCGCCCTGGCCGCCGCCACCGCCCTGATCGCTCTGCCGGCCGGCTCCGCCAACGCCGCCGGCGGCCCCGTTCTGACGGTCAACGGCATCCCCGTCGCCGTCAACGACGCGCTGTCCGCGGACCTGGTCTCCGGCACCATCGCCACCATGTACAACCCGGGCACCACCACCGGCGTCAAGTGCACCGCGTCCCACATCGGCGGCACCGTCGCGGTCAACCCGCCGGCGCCCGGCACCGCGTCCGGCCCGGTCAACGTGCTGACCTTCAGCGGCTGCACCTCCAACGTCACCGGCGTCACCGGCGTGAACAGCCTGACCATGAACAACCTGCCGTACACCCTGAGCATCTCGGACTCCGCCGGCTTCCCGGTCGCCCTCAGCCCGACCTCGGCGGGCCCGATCCAGGCCACCGTCGTCCTCAAGACGCTGGCCGGCACGGCCAACTGCGTCTACCACTCCACCGCGACCAGCCTGGCCGGCTCCGCGACCAACACGCCGCCGCAGATCAACCTGGTGAACCAGAACTTCACCAAGTCGACCGGCCCGAGCATCTGCTTCCCGACCATCGACTTCTCGGCCTCCTACGGCCCGGTCGTCGACACCAACCTGGGCGGCGCCGTCACCGTCAACTGACGCGCCACTGAGGCAGATTCGGCGCCGCGCCC
>NZ_JBSGDD010000189.1:0-3493 GCF_053602195.1 Kitasatospora sp. NPDC004531
GTGCGCACCGCGCCGTCCTCGCCGGTCAGCGTGACCGTCACGCCGGCCAGGCCCGGGTTCAGCGCCGGGCTGTACGTCCCGCTCTCGTCCACGGCCCGGACCACCCGCACCGTCACCGAGCCGTCCGCCGTCGCTGCGGGCGCGGACACCGCCGGGCCCGTGGCTATCCCGGCCGCGAGTACCGCCGCCAGCACAGCCGGACGCCGGTACCCGTCTCTCTTGAGTTGCACGTTCTCCCCTCCTGTTGCCGACGCCCGCTCCTGTGGAGAGGGCACCGATGGGACGGGAGATTAGCGGTCCTGAGCGAAGATCGGAACTCAGCCTTCCACTTCTTTGGTGGCAGGACAATCTCTGGGTCGTGAAAGGTGATTGACGGGCAATCAGTCAGCGAGCAGCAAGGCGAGTGGTCCACCTTGCAGCAGGAACCTGCCTTCGACGGCGGCGGCAACGGCCTCGGCCATCGGCCACCACCTCGGCTCGAAGCTCTCCTCGCCAGGCGCGAGTCAGTGCGGGCCGAGGCTCAGGGTGGCCTCCGCCCGCTCGTGCCCGACCGGCCCCGCCGGCCGCTGGCGCCAGGCCCTACATCCCTCGGCCTCCCCGCGCGGCGTGGAAAGGCCGAGAGGATCGTTCATCGAGCCAACGCCCGCTCAATTGCCTCGAAGATGTCCGCGTCGGTTTCCCGCTGCCACGGCGGCAGCTCGTCCCAGTCCGCGATGTATCCCGGCTTCGGGTTTTCAATGTGCTTGTGGATCTGGGCGATCCAGCACAGTGACACGAACCTTCCCTTCTGTTCCCGAGTGAGCTTCGCAGTGTTTCCAGAACTCACCCGGATGAACTCTTGAACCTGGCCGAGCACTGCTGCGGCGCACTCGCGCTCCCACTCCGGCGTTTCGGCCCAGGGGGCAATATATCCGGGTTTCGGATCGCCGGGGTAGTGCTTCAGGACGCCGGAAATCCAGGCCTCGCGGAAAATCTGCCCGTCGATGGACATGTACTGCTCCTCGGTCAGGCGACGCTGTCAAGCGCCGAGATTTGCTGATGCAATGCCAGAGCGCGGCTGTCGGACATGAGCGGGGCAAGTCGATTCTTGACGGCTTCCAGCTTTCTTCCGACGTAGCCGGAGCCGGTCTGACCGGCAAGCTCCAGGGCAGCCTGGACGTAGTGGCTTGTTTGGTCAAGGTCGTGCCGCTCGACACCAAGGGCCGCCAACTCTGCGAGCACGGCCCCCCGGCGACGCAGTGAAAGCGATTGGGAGAGCGCCGAGGTCAGCGCCGTCTCTGCCAGATCAGGCCGACCGAGGGCGAGATAACATGTTCCTCGCTCCTCGGCGAGGCGCGATCCGTCGAAGCGGAGCCAGCCCCCGTTGTGCGGTTGTCCCGGCAGGCCGTGCACCTTTTCGGCGGTGTCGAGGGATCGACTGGTGGCATCGAAATCTCCGAGCCCTGCGTAGACCTCGGCCTGGACCGCCGCCACCCAATAGCGTGTGGACAACTGGCTGTCTCCGCGCTCGGCCACTCGCGCTGCTGCCGACAGAATCGGTGCAGCAACGGCAAATCTCTTTTCATAGAGCTCCACAAAGGCGTGGCGCGTCAATGCACAGGCCCACATGTCGAATGCACCTGCTTCTTTGCAGGCACTGGCAGCCAGGGCGTAGCAATGGGCAGCATCAACATACTTGTTACCGTCGAAGAAGATCTCCCCTGCCAACTGGTAGAGATCTCCCACCAGGAGACAGAGGCGCTGACGGGACGAGTCGCTCTGGTTCTCTTCCAATCCTCTGGCGAGCAGTCCGAGTTGGTGGCGAACCAATGGGTATACCACTTGTTTCGAGCCGGACAGAGAGAATGTCCGCCAGAGGGCCGCATTCAGTTCAGGGCCCGTTTCCGCCAACGAGGTGGCCGTCCCACTCTTTGGCGCGATTCCGTCAACTGCGGGCAGGGAAATGAGAGCACCAGTTACGGCGAGCAGGCTCAAAACGTCACGGCGCTTCATGTCGTCTGTGTCCCCAGGAGGCAGAGCGGCGGCAGAGGCCACCGGGAGGGCCGGAACGGCTGCTTCATCAGGAGTCAGTAGCTCCGCAAGTCCCTCAGGGGTGACCCTGAGGGCCCGAGCAAGCTTTGGAAGGACCCAACCGTGCGGGTCGGCACCGGCCTCCCAGCGAGCAACGGTGGATGTCGCCACCCCCAACAGTTCGGCCAGACGCTCCTGACTGTAGCCCAGCCTCTTGCGACGAGCAGCAAGCTGCCTTCTCCTGCCGGGCATATGTGCGTCTCCCACTCGAAAGACCCAGGTCAAGCCTGACAACGCGTTGATTATGCCTGACGGATGCTCAACTTCCGCTCTGGTCCTGCACGGAGGGTGATCGTTCACTGGATGCAGCAACCTCCACCATTCGGCAGGAGAACCCACATGTCCACCAGCACCATGTCATCGGTCGGCACGCTCGGCCGGCGCTTCGGTGGATCCGTAGTGACTGCGGCGCCTGACCCACAGCCCCAGGCGGTCGCACGAATCCCGAGGACTCGCCTCCCCGCGGCGGCCTCGGGGGGAGGGAACACCACCATGGCGACACGTAAGACCCCGAGGGTCTACCGCGACCCCGGGCCCGGACCGGCGAAGGCCGAGCGGTACCGCCTCCCGGAGGGCTGGGACCCGCTGGACGACTACCGGGCGGCCAACGCGGCCGGGCGGGCCCGGACCCTGGGCGAGGCCGTGCAGGAGTCGGCTGTGCGGTCCTCGTGCCGCTGCCGCAACTGCATCGCCCGCAGGGGCGTCACGTGAGTGCGCGGGGAAGGGAGGGAGCGGGCACGGGGTCGTTGGCCCGCGCTGTGGGCGAGGGTCGTGTCGTGGACCGGCCTGACGGCTATCGCGAGGGGACCTGTTGGGTCTGTCGGCGCGAGACCCTGGTCTGTGTGGGTCTGATGCTCCAGGCTCCCGGGGAACGCCGGAGCACGGGCCACTGGATCTGCGACGACTGCATCGCCCGCGCCCGGACGCCCCACCGCCGCGCCGCGCTGCGAGCCGCGCTCGACCGGCGGCCGGCGTAGCCGGGTGGACGGGGATCAGGAGGACTACCGCGCCGCGACCGGACGTGCCGCGCGAGGCGCTGGTGGTGCTGCTGACGACGACGGCGCTGATCACGTCCGGCCTCAGCTGTGTGCCGCACAGGCACCGCGAACTCCCGGGCCCGGTGGGCGACACCTCCACCGGGCCCGGGCACCACCCCTGCTCCACTCGCCCGTGACGAGCGGGCGCAGTCAACCCAATGGGAGAAGCACGTGGGCACCATCACCGAACCCACCACGGCGCTGGCCAAGTTGGGCAAACGCCGGCCGACCCGCGCCGCGTACGGCTCGGTGCCGGAGATCTGGTTCACCGACGCGGACGGGGAGTTGGACGCCGAGGCCCTGAGGCGATACCTCACCACCGGCACACTGTGGGCGAAGTGGGACTGCGGCCCGATCGAGGGCACCGACGGCGACGAGCTGGTTCT
>NZ_JBSGDD010000190.1:0-3199 GCF_053602195.1 Kitasatospora sp. NPDC004531
CGCAGTGCGCACGGCCGGCCGGGGTGCCTCAGAGGCAGAGCAGGGTGCTCACGGTGCTGTTGGTGCAGTTGAGGGCGCTCAGCGAGCTGAGGACCGAGCGGTACTCGGTGGTCTCCTCGGGGGTCTCCAGCGCCTGCAGGTCGAGGATCGCCATGACAGTCTCCTTACGGAACTCGGTGGTGCTGCGGTTTCTCCGGCGGTCGCCGGAACTCGTGGGGCGGCATGACCCGGCCGCGACGGGAGGGGGAGCGGGGCGCCGGGCGCCCGCCGCTCACCGGGCGGTTCAGCTGTCGGCCGGCCAGAACGGCATCGGCGGGCTGCCGTCGTACACCGAGGCGAGCGCCGTCAGCACACCGGCGGTGCCGGTCGCCAGGTCCATCGACAGGCGAATCAACTGCTCGCCGGGGAAGGCGGGTTGACCGGCCAGCGGCAGCACGTGCCAGGCCAGCCGCCGCACATGGCGGTCGATCAGGTCGTCCACGTTGTCCACGTCGGCCACGTCGTCCAGGTCGTCGCCCGCCGCGCTGCCGGCGCAGTCCAGCCCGAGCAGCGCGATCAGCCCCGCCCGGCCGTTGAACAGGCCCGGCTGCACGATGAACTCCGGCTCCGCGGCGGCCCGGATCAGCGCCACCTGCTCGGCCAGCGCCGGATCGGGCCGGTGCCGCAGCAGAGCCTGCGCGACCGCCGCGATGCCCGCGCTGCCGGACTCCAGGTAGGGCAGCACCCGGCTGCCGTCGTCCACCTGGAGCGTGCCGTCCTCGGCGACGACGCAGCGCGCCAGGTCCTGGTCGAGGGCGGCCCGGGCGAGGTCCAGCAGCACCGGGTTCCCGCACTCCTCGAACAGCCGCAGCAGCAGCAGCGCGACGCCGCTCGCACCGTGCAGCAGCCCGGGCCGGGCGGTGGACGGCGCGTCCGCGCCCAGCCGGAGCGCGGCGACGGCCCGGTCCGCGCTGTCGGCGGCCGCCGCCAGCAGCGTGCGGTCGCAGGTGACGCGGGCGAAGTGCAACTGGGCCAGGCCGATGCCCGCCAGACCCGCCGACAGGTCCGGCCCGGCGCCGGGCGCGTCGTCCTTGTCGAGCCGCCGCAGCAGGTCGAGCGCGGCCTCGCGCCGGCCGAGCCGGTCCAGCACCCACGCGGTGCCGTGCGCGCCGACGAACAGGCCCGGCCGGCACGGCTGCCGCTCCACCGCGTCCAGCAGCCACCGCAGGTGCCGCGGATCGACGCCCGCACCCACCGTGTGCAGCGCCCACAGCACGCCCGCCGCGCCGTACGACAGGCCCAGCCCGTCGTGGGTGAACTGCGCCGGGTCGCCGGGGAACAGCCGGTCGGCCCGCTCGGGCGTGGCACTCCCGCAGATCGCCGCCACCAGCCCGTCCCGCAGCCGCGGCCAACCCTCCCGCCCGTCGCCGAACAGGCCCTCCACGGCGGCCAGTGGGGCGTCCTCCGGCACGGCCGGCTCGGGCAGGAACCCGTCCGGCAGCTCGAAGCGCTTGCGGGCCGAGCGGGCCAGCGCCGCGCCCTTCGCCGGATGCAGCGCCGTCAGCGGCAGCAGCGGCAGGAACGCCCACAGCCGCAGCGCCCGCAGCGCGTGCTCGTCCACCTCGAACCCGGTCAGCCCGGCCGGCGCCGCGAACCCGGCCGCCCCCAGCGCCGGCCGCACGAACTCCTCGACCGGAGAGGCGAGTTCGAAGTCGACGAAGACCACCGACCCGTCCTCCCGGACGATCAGATTGCGCGGATGCAGATCCCCGAAGACGATCCCGCGCCCGTGGATCGCGCGCAGCGCCCGCTCCACCGCGTCCAGCACCGCCGTCGCCTCCTCGCGGAACGCGGCCACCGCCGCCTCGTCCGCCTCCGGATGCACCAGCGGATAGCGCCGCCCGAACCAGTGGTGCAGCCCCTCGCCCGCCACGTACTCCTGCACCAGGAACCGGTGCTCCCACGCCGTCAGATCGCCCAGCACCGCCGGCACCGCGTCCAGACCCGCCAACGCCTCCAGCGTCCGCTGCTCGCGCACCAGCCGCCGCACCGCGTCCTCACCGCGCTGGTCCAGGCCCGCGAACGGCCGGGCCTCCTTCAGGACCACCTGCTCGCCCCCGCCGGCCGGCCGCGCCAGGTAGATCCCGCCGCCGTTGGAGAAGTGCAGCGCCCGCTCCACCGTGAACGGGAAGTCGTCGACACTGCTGCGCCCCGCGCCCGCCACCGCCTCCGCCAGCACCGCCGGCACCGGCGCCCAGGCCGGCAGGTCGAACGCCGCCCGCCGCACGTCCGGGCGCAGCACACCCGACGGCTCGCGCAGCGCCAGCACCAGCTCGCCCTCCTCGTTGCGGCACCACTGCTCCGTGAACGCCCCGTAGCGCAGGTACAGCGGACCGCGCCGCCAGCGCAGATCGCTCAGGATGTACGGGCCCGGCGTCCCCGCCAACGCCTCGTCGAGTTCGCCGAGACATCGCTCCAACTGCGCCTCGTCGGCCGGGTACAGCGTCATGAACTTCCCGCTGGAACCCCGCGAGGCGTACTTGGCGTTCTGCGTCTGCACCAGCGCCGGGCTGCGCAGGAACTTGAACGCCACCCCGTGCTCGAAGCAGAACGCCCGCACCACGTCCAGGATCCGCGGCGCGTTGTCCAGGCACGCCGACACGTGCAGCTTCCACCCCTGCTCCGGCAGCGGCGGCGAGGCCGGCTGGTAGCCCACCCACACCTCGCGCAGGCTGCGCACCCAACCGCTCGGCGCGGCCTCGGTGGCCGCCGGGAACTCGGCGCGGGCCGCCCATTGGACCGGGGAGTCGTAGAAGATCGGATCGGCGTAGGAGTACGCCTCGTAACGCATGTCCATCGGAAGAACTCCATGGCGCGTCGCAGGGGAGGGGAGTCGCAGGGGGAGGGGGCGATGGGGCGATGCCCGGTCGCCGGAACCGCACGGCAACGGGAGGACGTTCGGCCGGGCCGATTGTGCGATCGGCTGACCGCCACCGAGAGTCTGCAAGGGCCGACGCGACCGTCGAAAGGGCTACGGAAAGGGTTGGCCGGAATCTGCGGGCGCATGCCCTGCGACGGTTCGCGGGCCACCGACACCCTCTTTACCTGCGCTTTTCCTCACCGTCCCGGCCCCGCCGCCGCCGCGCCCGCACGCCCGCCCTGTCCGGCGGCGTGGACAGCTCACTGGTGACGGCGCTCGCCGCCCGCCTGCACGACCGGC
>NZ_JBSGDD010000191.1:0-3135 GCF_053602195.1 Kitasatospora sp. NPDC004531
GCGGCGACGCCGTCGTGTTCGTTGCTGGCGGTGTGGCGGGTGACGGCGGAGAGGACCAGGGGGTGGGCGGTGGGGCTCAGCTGGTCTGGATCGCGGTGTCGTCGACCACGAAGGACGTCTGGAGGGAGGCGTCCTCGACGGCGTTGAACTTCACCGTCACCGACTGGCCGGCGTAGGCGGAGAGGTCGACGGTCTTCTGGGTGTAGCCGGTGTTCTTGTCGAGGTTGGAGTACGCGGCGACCGAGGTGCCGTTCGCCGTGACGGTGAGCTTGTCGTACGCGCTCGACGTGGTGGTCTCGGCGGTGTCGATGTGCAGCCAGTAGCTCAGCGACGCCTTGCAGCCGGCCGGGATGGTGACGGTCTGCTGGATGTAGTCGGTGTGGCTGGAGCCGTAGCCGTCCATCCACGCCTTCCACGAACCGCCGTGCGCGGCCTGCGAGCTGGAGTTGTCGACCACGCCGCTGCTGGTGGTCCAGGGGCCGGCGGTGCCGGTCTCGAAGCCGGGGTTGCCGAGGAGCTGCGCCGGGGTGCAGGTGCCCGTGCCCGTGGTGACCGTCCAGGAGAACGTGGTGGAGGCGGTCTTGCCGGCCGCGTCCTTGACGGTGACCGTCACCGAGGAGCCGCCCGAGGTGGTGGGGGTGCCGCTGATCAGGCCGGTGGAGGCGTTGATCGACAGGCCGGCGGGCAGGCCGGTGGCCGAGTAGGTCAGCGGCGCGGTGCCGCCGGACGCCTGGATCTGCAGGTTGACCGAGCCGTTGACCGCGGTGGACTGGTTGCCCGGGTTGGTCACCGACACGGCCGCGCCGGCCGGCTTGGTCAGCAGGCAGCCGCTGACGTTCAGGTCGATCACCCGGCCGGTGCCCAGGCAGGTGGTGAACCAGTAGGTCTCCTCACCGTAGCTCTGGCCCTTGGTGACGGTGGTGGTGCCGTCCGCGGCCACCTCGCACGGGTTGTTGAGGGTGCACATGGCGCCGTCGTCGTTCCCCGTGTTGTTGATGCCGACGACCTTCTTGCTGGCGGCGTCGACGATGGGCGAACCGGACGTGCCGTGCGTGGTGTTGCAGCCCGCGCTGTAGCGCAGCGAGTCGTGCCAGGTCCACTGGTCCTCGCGCAGGGTGGCGACGAACCCGTTGATCGAGCAGTTCCACACCTGCTTCCAGTACGAGGACGGTATGTACATCGCCGACCCGTCGACCGGATGGGTGTCGCTGATCGTCAGCGCCGTCGCCCCGTACTTGGTGGTGATGGCGGCGAAGGTGTCGGTGAGCTGGTACAGCGCGACGTCGGTGCCGGTCATCGTCGCGTACAGCACCTTGTCGGCCTGGACGGTGCCGAGCGAGGTGCCGGCGGAGTTGAGCAGCGTGCCGCTGCGGCTGGCGCTCGCGTTCTGGACGACCTGGCCGGCCGACGGCATGGTCGGCAGGCAGTGGCCGTTGGTCAGCATCATCGCCCGGTCGGTGTCCACCGAGCTCGGGTAGCGGACCAGCGAGGCGGAGCAGTTGCTCAGCGCGATGGTGGAGGTCAGGTCGCCCGCCTGAACGGCCTGCGCGGGAGCGGCACCGAGTGTCAGGGCACCCGCGACGACCGCGACCGCGCCGAGCGCGGCGGCGAATCTCTTGAACATGGCTCTCCTCGTGGGGGATTGCAGGCGTGCGACCGGTTGGTGCACGTCCGCGCCGCACGAAAATGCCATGGTCACTTCAATGCGGTCAACCATGCCGACGGAACTCGCGGTCGAAGTACTCCGCGAACGCGGGTGTCGGGCCGGACGCCTGACGTACCGTCACAGCCCGTCGGCGGGGGAAGGGGGAAGTCGCCGCGACGGCTGTGCCGGGTTCCCCGGGGGTGTGGACGCTAGGCGAGGAGGCGGGCGGCGTCGATCTCGGCCCAGAGGGACTTGCCGTGGGCGTGGAGGTCGGCGCCCCAGCGGTCGGAGGTGTGTTCGACGATGTAGAGGCCGTGGCCGCCGGGGAGACCGGGGTGGTGCGGGGTGCGGAGGGTGGGCATCGCGGGGGAGGGGTCGGAGACCTCGATGCGCAGGCGGGCGGGGGTGGCGTCGAGGACGAGTTCGAGGGGGCCGCCGGCGTGGAGCATGGCGTTGCCGACGAGTTCGGCGACGAGCAGGACGACGTCTTCGGGGAGGCCGGGCTCGGGCGGGGTGGACCAGGACCAGTCGCGGAGGGCCTGGGCGGTGAAGGCGCGGGCGCGGGCGACGGGGCGGGGGGCGTCGGCGAGCCGCAGGCGTCGGCGTTGGCGGGTGGGCGGGGCGGGTGCGTCGGCGTCCGGGCGGTCGCCGTCGAGGGTTCCCCGGCTGGGTGTCACGGGTGGGTTCCCTTCGGGGTTGGCGGCCGGCTCGGACTGTGGCGGGGCTTCGGGGGCCGGTTTCCCGGCTGCGGCGGGATCATGCCCGATGCGGTTGTCGGTACGCGGTCGCAGGGTCTCACCGGTCGGCTTCGAGGGCGGTGTCGACGGCTCCGGGGGCGCCCTCGGGGGTGGTGTCGAGGGTGTGGAGCGCGACGTCGAGGGTGTGGTGGATGGTGAAGACGGCTTTGGCGCCCGTGAGGTCGAGGAGGTGGCGGACGGGCGGGGAGAGGTGGGCGAGGTGGAACGGGGTGTGGGTGTCGGCGGCGGTCATGCGGGCCTGCAGGAGGAGGTTGAGGCCGGAGGAGTCGCAGAAGTCGATGCGGGAGAGGTCGACGACGAGGGCCCGGGGGCGGTGGGCGAGGAGGTGGTCGAGTGCTTCGCGGGCGGGTTCGAGGGTCTCGATGTCGAGGTCGCCGGTCAGGGTGCACACGGCGGTGTTCGTGGGCGTGTGCCGTACGTCCACCGCGAGTGGGGCCGTGGGCATGTCGTCGGCTGGCATCCTCGTCCTGTTCCTTCAACGGTTCTGGCGCGACCCGGTGCGGGGGTCGGGGCGGGGGTGCCCGGCGCCCTGCGTGGGTGCCGGGCACCGGGGGTGCCGCGCTGTCAGTCCTCGTCGCCGGTGAGGCCGGTGCGGAGTGTGGCCAGGGTGCGGGAGAGGAGGCGGGAGACGTGCATCTGGGACAGGCCGAGGCGGGCGCCGATCTGGGACTGGGTGAGGTCCTCGGTGAAGCGCATGGAGAGGATCTGTCGTTCGCGTTCGGGGAGTTTGGC
>NZ_JBSGDD010000192.1:0-2929 GCF_053602195.1 Kitasatospora sp. NPDC004531
CACCACACCCCCAACGGTCCGGATCAACGGGCAACACCGCACATCCAACCGCGCGCAGCACCAACCCGGCGAACCATCCCGGTCAAAGCACTAGATGTCGTTGGTGATCTCCTCCCCGCGCAGCCGGGGCCGTTCCGACCCTGGACGCCTGCGCCTGGGGCATGGCCGTCTCCTCCCCGCGCAGCCGGGGCTGTTCCGTTTCTGCCCCCCTGCGCCCCCCTGCCACCCCGCTCCTCCCCGCGCAGCCGAGGCTGTTCCGCCGTGCTCGGGCCGCTTGCCAAGCGGCGTGACCTCATCCCCGCGCAGCTGGGGCTGTTCCGTGTCGGAGCCGGACGCGTACTTGAGGGCCAGGCTCCTCCCCGCGCAGCCGGGGCTGTTCCGGCGGACGTCCCGCTCGTGGTCGGCTCCGACACCTCCTCCCCGCGCAGCCGGGGCTGTGCCGACGATCGGCCACTACGAGAACGGTCGCGTGCCCTCCTCCCCGCGCAGCCGGGGCTGCTCCGTACTTCGCATACCACGACGCCACCGCTGGCGGCTCCTCCCCGCACCGTCCCCGCGCTGGGCGGATGAACCGCCACACCGGCAGCAACCAGAGGTGACGCCGGACCACGAACTTCACGGCTTCGGATCCTCCAACCCCAAGGAAGGGCCTCCCCCTCCCCCAAGGGACCGGCCACCAAGCTGCGGATCCCACCTCCGGCGCCGCGCGCAGGGCGAGCCGCGCCGTGCCCCTCTGCCGAGCCCCGGGGGCGAGGACGCGCCGCCCAGGGCCCGGCCGCTGCTCCGCGAACAGACTTCACCCAAGATCCACGGCAGCATCCGCGCGTCTGGAATCGCCGCAGCGCTGAACGCCGTACGCGACCCGTGCAGCCGCGCGGTCAAGGGTCGGCGGAAGCCCTTCCACGCTTCCGCATCAGCGAGCGCTCCATCTCTCCAGCAGCGGCGGCACGTTGTGCCCTCACACCGGCTACTCATCCCCCGTTCCGCCCGAAGCTGCGGATTCTCGGCGGCCCCAGCCGGGTAGTGCTGCTGGCATATCGCGCAGGCAGCGCCGCCCCGCGCTGTCGTGGACCAGGGGGTGGACCGGGTGGCACGCCGAAAGACCGTGGCGGAGATCCTCGCCGAGGCGTACCGCTTGAAGCAGCAGGCGCGCGCCGCGCAGGCACAGGGCGGGGCCCAACGGGCGACCGGCCGCGCTGCCGCACCGGCGGCTCAACCCCGTCCCAGGAAGCGGAAGGTGGACCCGGCCGTCGAACAAGCCCGGCTCCTGGCCGCCGGCGAGAAGCACCTCCAACGCGAGGAGGCCGCCCGAGCGAAGGAAGCCGCCCGGGTGGAAGCCGAGTTGGCCAAGCGCCAGACGGCTCGCCGCCGGGAGGAGGAGGCGAAGAAGCGCGCGAACGCCCAGGCCGAGAAGGAAGCCCAACGCCAGGCCCGGCAAGCCGAGACGGCCCGACTCAAAGCCGAGACCGAGGCGAGCACCGCCGAGTGCAACCGGCGCCGCGAGGAACTGGAATCAGTCCTGCTGCTGCGCCCCGAAGGCCTGGAGGCGTGGCACCCTCACATCGAAGAGGCTTTCACCCGCGAAGGCCCCCAGGGCGTCGCCGGGCACATCGAAGACCTGCTGCAGCGCTCCCCTGTCCCCCCAGGCTGCCGGACCGCGGCCCAGGCGGTCTACCTCCCCGAGGCCCAGCAGCTTTTGCTCGACATCGAACTGCCCAACCACGAGATCATCCCCGCGATCGCCTCCTACCGCTACGTCGCACAGCGGGCCGAGGTCGTCCCCCAGCCCGCCAAGCAGGCCGAGGTCCACGAGGCCTACGCCCGGCTGGTGGCCCGCTTGGCCCTGCGCGCGCTGGACGAGGCCTTCTCCGCCACCCCGGCCTCGCTCGTCGAGACCGTCGTCCTCAACGGCCGCGTCAACACCACCGACCGGGCGACCGGCCGGACCGTCAGGGCCTGCGTCGTCAGCGTCGTCGCCGAGCGCAAGGACTTCACCGAACTGGTCCTGGACGAGCCCCGGCTCGACCCGCAGCAGTGCCTCCACCGCCTCGGCGCCACCGTCTCCAAGCATCCCCACGATCTGGAACCGGTCACCCCCGTGGTCGAGGCCGACCTGTCCCGCTACCGCATCACCCCCGACACCGCCGTGGTCGCCACCCTGGACAGCCGGCCCGACCTGCTCCGGATGAACCCCTACGACTTCGAACGCCTGGTGCGTGAACTCTTCGAAGCCATGGGCTACGAGACCTGGCGCACCCAGGGCTCCCGCGACGACGGCGTGGACGCCGTCGCGACACTGGCCGACCCGACCGGATCCACCGTCTTCGCCATCCAGGCCAAACGCTCCAAGAACGTGGTCCCGGTGAACACCGTCCGCGCCATGTCCGGCGTCATGCACGACAAGGACGCCGGCTACGGCATCGTCGTCACCACCTCGTGGTTCGGCAAGGACAGCTACGACTTCGCCCACCGCAACGGCCGCCTCCGCCTCATCAACGGCCGCAACCTGAAGGCCCTGCTGGCCGAGCACCTGCACATCGACGCCCTGATCGGACTGCCCAAGGTCCCCCCGGGCTGGCAGGCCGACGACCTCGCGTAGGCGAACCCGCAGCCGCCGCCCGCGGTCGCGGCGGCCCCAGCCGATGCCTACGGTCCCTGGCTGGCCCCCAGCAAGATCGCAAAGCGGCGCAGCCACAGCCTCCCCTCACCTGTCGGACCATCAACAAAAAGGCCGCTGACCTGGAATTTCTCCCAGCCAACGGCCTTCCGACATCTCTGTCGGGACGACAGGATTTGAACCTGCGACCCCTTGACCTCCAGTCAAGTGCACCTACTACTGAAGTTGAATGTGTGATGTCGCTCGGACGGGTGAAGTCGTAGCGTTCGTCTGCCGGCGGAGGGTCGAGCCCGGTAGTCGTGTGCTGTGAGG
>NZ_JBSGDD010000193.1:0-2911 GCF_053602195.1 Kitasatospora sp. NPDC004531
ACCGAGGAGGAGTTCGACGAGGTCTTCGCGGTCAACGTCCGCGCGCCGTTCTTCGTCGTCCAGCACGCACCGACGAACTGCTGCGCCTCGCCCCCGGCCTCGACCGCGAACAGGCCGCCGCCGTCCTGCGCAAGGCCTACCGGGCCGGGCTCGACCACGGCCGGCAGGAACACCTCGAAGGACGCGAACACGGCGGCTGGTGACCCCGCCCGCACCCCCGCCCCGCCCCGTACGGGAGACTGGACACCGGACAGCCAGCAACGAGGAGGGCGGATGGCCCCGCCACGCACCCGCCGCCCCGCCCGCCCCCGGGAAGAGGTGTACGCGGCCGCCCGCGCCGCCATCGCCGAACACGGCCTCGCCCGCCTCACCATGGCCGGCCTCGGCCAGCAGCTCGGCATGAGCGCCGGCCACCTGCTCTACTACTTCGGCAGCAAGGACCAGCTCCTGCTGGAGACCCTGCGCTGGAGCGAGGCCCAGCTCGGCGAGCGCCGCACCCGCGAACTCGCCCGCCACGACCTGCCGGTGCTCGAACGGCTGGCCCGCTACATCGACCTCTACCTCCCCGAAGGGCCCGGCGACCCCCGCTGGATCCTCTGGATCGAGGTCTGGAGCCGCTCCCCCGAGAGCGCGGACCTCCGCCAGGGCCAGCTCGACATCGAAACCCCCTGGCAGGACGACCTCACCGCGCTCGTCGCCGAAGGCCACCGCACCGGCGTCCTCGCCCCGACCGCCCCCGCCGCCACCCGCGCCACCCAGCTCCGCGCCCTCCTCGACGGCCTCGCCGTCCCGCTCGCCATCGGTCTCCCCGCCACCAGCCGCGCTGCTGCCGCTGCCCACGCCGCCTCCGCCGCCCACGCCCTGCTGGGCGTCACGGCCCCCGAGTAGCGGCTCCGGCGGCTACTCGGTCCAGACCGCTACGGCGGTGCGGTCGTCGGCGTAGCCCTTGGCGCGGACCTGGATCTGGCGGAGGAAGTCGACGGTGCCCGGCGGGTGGGGGTGGGCCCAGTGGCTGGAGAGGAAGTGGGCGACGGCCGGTTCCTCGGCGATCGGCGCGGCGAGGCCCGGGGTGCAGAGCAGCACGATGTCGCCGGAGGTGGCCGGGACCAGGCGGAAGCGGAACGGACGGGGGGCCGGGAGAGCGGCCGGGGGCAGCGGGGGATGACCGTCCGGGTGGTGCAGCAGACGGGCCGCGTAGGCGTCGATCCAGTGGCCGGCGCGCAGCAGGTACAGCCCGCCCGGGCCGGTGCCGAACGCGGCGCGGTGGGTGGCCGCCGGGTCGGTGGACATCAGCAGGCAGTGCAGCGAGCCGGTCTCCTCCGGCGGCAGTTCCTCATCCGGCGCGTCCTGCGCTCCCCCGTTGTCGGTGCGCAGCCGGGCCGCCGCCTGGACGGCGATCCGCTGCAGGCCGTACCGCAGCCGGTCGCGGGCCCCGGCCCGCAGGTCGGCGGCGAGTTCGGCGCGGCTGCGTCCGATCGCGGCGGCCAGCTGCCGGGCCGCGTCCGTCGCCGCCGCCGAGCCCCACGCGGCGTCGGCGTGGCGGGCCGGGCCGGCGAGGACCGTCAACACCAGGCCGTCCTCGCCCTCCCCGAACCGGACGGTGAGCAGCGCGTCGCGCCGCGGCTCACCCCGGTAGCGGGCGGAGTCGCCGCGGATCGACACCGCGCGCAGCGTGGTCGCCGCGAACTGGGCGCCGTCGATGACGGTGTCCGGCACGACACCGGCCAGCCCCGCCGGGTCCGTGACCGGCAGCACGGTCGGCTCGGCGGCGTACGTCGGCGGCCGCTCCCCGACGTGCGGCACCGCCGGCACCTCGGGCTCCCGCCACGGCGCACCGCGCTCCGAGGGGGGCGCGGCCGCGACGGCGGGCTCCGGTTCCGGTGCCCCGGCCGGCTGCGGGGCGGCCGACACCTGCGGCTCCGACCAGGACTTAGCGGGCTCCGAGAAGTGCGCGGCCGCAGGCCCGGGCTCCGGTTCCGGTGCCCCCGCCGCCCGCGGCGCGGCCGACACCTGCGGCTGCGACCACGACACCCCGGACTCCGAGAAGGGCGCGGCCGCGGGCCCGGGGGCCGGTTCCGGTGTCCTGGCCGATGACCGCTCCCTCCCCTGCGGCGCGCCCAGCGCCCACGCCGACGACGTCTCCGCTGGCTGCGCCGCAGCCGACACCAGCGGCTGCGGCCAGGACACACCGGACTCCGAGGGGGACGCGGCTGCGGGCCCGGGCTCCGGTTCCGGCTCCCCTGCCGATGACCGCTCGACCGCCTGCGGCGCGCCCGGCGCCTTCTCTTCTGCCTGCGGCGCAGCCGACACCCGCGGCTCCGACCAGGACGTATCCCGCCCCGAGGGGGCTCCGGGCCTGGCATCGGGCTCGACCGCCGTCGGCCGCCCCTCTGCCTGCGGCGCAGCCAGCACCTCCGGTTCCCGACCCGACACGCCCCGCGCCGAAGGGGGTCCGGGCGCAGCCTCGGGCTCCGCCCCCGGCACCCACGCCGACGACTGCTCCCCCACCTGCGACCTCTCCCACGCCACACCCCGGCCCGAAGGGGCGTCGGGCCCGGCTGCCGTCGAGAGCCGCTCTGCGTGCGGCGCAGCCGGTGCCTCCGGCTCCCGCCACGACACACCGCGCTCCGAAGGGGTTCCGGGCGCAGCCTCGGGCTCCGCCCCCGGCACCCACGCCGACGACTGCTCCCCCACCTGCGACCTCTCCCACGCCCGGCCCGAAAGGGCGTCGGGCCCGGCTGCCGTCGAGAGCCGCTCTGCCTGCGGCGCAGCCGGTGCCTCCGGCTCCCGACCCGACACACCGCGCTCCGCATGGGGCGCGGACACGACGCCGGACTCCGGCGCGGGCGCAGCCTCGCGCTCCGCCCCCGGCGCCCACTCCGCCGACCGTTCCCCCGCCTGCGGCGCAGCC
>NZ_JBSGDD010000194.1:0-2900 GCF_053602195.1 Kitasatospora sp. NPDC004531
AGGGCCGTCCGATCCGGACGGCCCTCGTCGTGCGGCGGGGGGCTCAGGGTACGGCGCAGGTGAAGGCGTGCAGATACGCGTTCACCGGGGCGACGGCACGCAGCAGCAGCCCGGACTCCTCGATCAGCGTGGTCAGACTGCCCAGGGTGTGCTTGGCGCCGCCGACATTGAGCAGCAGCAGCAGATCCATCGCGGTGGTGAAGCGCATCGACGGCGAGTCGTCCACCAGGTTCTCCACGATCACCACCCGGGCCCCCGGACGGGCCACCTGACGCAGGTTGCGCAGCGTGCGGCGGGTCGACTCGTCGTCCCACTCCAGGATGTTCTTCACCAGGTACAGCTCGGCCTGCACCGGGATCGCCACCCGGCAGTCGCCCGGCACCAGCCGCGCCCGGTCCGCCAGCGCACCGCCCGGCAGCAGCCGCGGATCGGCGTGCTCGACCACCTTCGGCAGATCCAGCAGCGTGCCGTGCAGACCCGGATGGCGCTCCATCAGCGCCGCCAGCACCAGACCCTGCCCGCCGCCGATGTCGGCCGCCGTGGAGACGTCCGTCAGATCCAGGAACTCGGCCAGGTCCTGCGCGGACTGCCGGCTCGACTGCGTCATCGCCCGGTTGAACAGTGCCGCCGACTCCGGGGCGTCGTCGTGCAGGTAGTGGAAGAACTCCTTGCCGAAGGCGTCGGCGAACACGCTGCGCCCGGTGCGCACCGCCTCGTCCAGTCGGGACCAGGACTGCCAGGTCCACGGCTCGGTGCACCACAGCGCGATGTCGCGCAGGCTGCCCGGCTCGTCGGTGCGCAGCAGGCGCGACAGCGGGGTGTGGCGGTAGCGGCCGTCGCCCGCGGCGGCGAACACCCCGTAGCAGGCCAGGGCCCGCAGCAGGCGCTCCAGCGGGGCCGGCGCGACGTCCAGCCGGGTCGCCAACTCCTCGGCGGTGGCGGGGTGTTCGTCCAGCGCGTCGGCCAGCTTCAGGCTGGCGGCGGCGCGCACCGCACCCGCGCAGGCGGCGCCGAAGGCCAGCTCGCGCAGCACCATCGCGGGCGGCACGTCGGCGGGCTCGGCGGCGGGCGTCGTCGCGGGGGTCGTTGCGGGCGTTCCGGTGGCGGGGGAGGACGGCGGGACGGGGCGGGTCGGGGCGGAGGTCATGGACGCGGCGGCCTTTCGTCGGAGCTGGAGGGCTGGATGGCCGGTCAGCAGTGGCCGGCGGGCTGGGAGGTGCGGCAGGAGTTGTTCGTGAAGGCGTCGCCGGTGCCCTGGTCGAGGTCGGCGAGATCGGCGGGCAGATTGTCGGACAGCCTGTTGCCGGTGATTCGGGCGCGGGCGTTCGGCGCGCCCACCACGCTCGGGTACAGCACGATGCCGCCCGACATCGGCGAGTTGCCGGAGTGGTCGGCGACCAGGTTGTCGGAGACCGCCACGTCCTCGGTGCCGGTCAGCAGGATGCCGCTGCCCTGCACCGCGTCCAGGCGCGGATTGGGCGCGCAGTAGCGGTTGTTGGCGCGCACCACGTTGTCGCTGACGGTCAGCGAGCCGGCCCGCGGCACCCCGTCGTCGCCGACCACGAAGATGCCGCCGCAGTTGCCGGACACCAGGTTGGCGGTCGCCTTCAGGTCGCGGACCCGGCGCAGCTGCAGACCGATCCGATTGTCGGTCAGCCGGTTCCCCGTCACCTCGGTGCCCCGGGTCTCCAGCGCACCGCCCTTGCGGTCGAACCAGTTGGCGACGAAGATCCCCGCCTGGCCGTTGTCCCGCGCCTCGTTGTCGACCAGCACCGTCCGGGTCGACATCTCCACGCTGATGCCCTGGAGGCCGTTGCCGTGGGACGCCACCTGGCGGACCGCCAGCCGGTCGGTGACGGCGGCGGCGATCCCGCTCTTCGCGAAGCCCGCCACCGCCAGCCGCTCCACCACCGCGCCCGACACCGGCCGCACCGGCTCCCCGCGGTCGTCGGCCACCCCCGTCACGCACACCCCGTTGCCGGCCCGCGCGCACGCGCTGCCGTCCGCCGGGTCGGGCACCAGCACGGACCGGTTGCCCTGCCCGCGCAGCGTCACCCCGTCGGTGGAGAGGGTGACGCTGCCCGGGTAGTCGCCCGCGCCCAGCTCCACCACGTCACCCGGGCGCGCCGCGTCCACCGCGGCCTGCACGGAGGCCCCCGGCGGGAGGTGGTGCACCCGCGGGCGGGCGGCGGCGTCGAACACCGGACGTGCCACGCCGGCGAGCGGACCGGGCACCGGGGTCGCCCCCAGCAGGGCCGGCACGGCGGCGGCGGAGACGAGCAGAACGGCGGCGAGGCGGGTGCGCGGGCGCACCGGGGCGAAGAGAGAAGTCATCTGGGGAAGCCGGCTTCCAGGGGGTCGCGGTCGCGGACGGCCTTGGCGCGCGTCCGCCGCCTCGAAGCTACGGTCGCCTCCCGGCCGAGGCCAGCCGGGTTCGGTCGCAAGGGTTGCCCGCGCCCGCCGACCGGGTGGCCGGGAGGACGTCACCGCGGCTACACCCGAACGGGGGGACCTACGGCCGGGCACCGGGCCCGCCCAGGTCGGCCGAACCACTATGGACCCATGAACATGCAAAGTGGACGAATCGCCGAACAGACCGATCCCGCCTCCGACGACCTGCGCCCCACCGGCGTCGGCCGCACCGAGCTGTTCCCCGCCGAACCGCACGCCGCCGACCACTACCGCACCGAGCGGCAGCGCAGCGAGGAGTACCGGATCGACGAGGAACTCGCCGCCCACCGGGCCGCCGCCGAGGTCGGCCCCGAGACCGAACCGGAGACCGCGAGCCGGCTCGCCGACGACGACCCCGCCTGGGACTACGACGACGTCATCCTTCGATCGGTCAACTGAGTGCCCCTCAGCGCGCTGTGCCCGCCGCTCGACCTCGGCCGAGCGACGGG
>NZ_JBSGDD010000195.1:0-2866 GCF_053602195.1 Kitasatospora sp. NPDC004531
CGCGACGTGCCGTTCTGGGTGGACCTGCGGGCGGTGCGCCCGAGTGCCCGCCGCCGCCGCCCGCAGCCGCGACCAGGCGTGCTCCAGCGCCGCGTCCAGCACCCCGGCGGCGGGCCGCTCGGCGGCGCCGTCCAGGGTCGCCGCGTGGATGCGCCGGACGGTCTCGAACCCGATGACGGTCCGCGACCGCTCCTGGTCCTCGGCCCGGACGACCGCCCCCGTCGGCGCGGCCGGCAGCGGCCCGGCCGGCCCGCCCGCCCAGCGCAGCGGGACGACGGCGAACACGCCCTCCCGCTCGGCGCGCAGGCCGAGCAGCCGGCCGAGCCGCTCCTCGTCGAACCAGAGCGCACTGCCCAGCCGCAGGCCCCGCGCGCCCGCCCAGATCCGCCAGGTCTCCAGCAGCGCGCCGATGTCCATGGTGACCACGTGGTAGGCGAAGCTGTTGTACTTGAAGGCGTTCTGCCAGAACTTGACGGTCAGCACCAGGAATTGGTCGCAGTCCGCGGCGATCCCGCCGAGCGCCGCCCGCACGTCGGGCGTGACGTCGCCGGTCAGCAGCCGCCGCATCGAGTGGTGCGGCGTCGAGTAGTGGTGCACGCCGGGGGTGAGCGGGCCGCTCGGGCCGCTGACCCAGTGGACGCCGATCGGGTACAGGCCGCCGCCGGACGCGGTGCCCCGGGAGAAGTTGGCGTCCCGGTAGCGGGGCAGCGAGCCGAGGTCGGAGTTGGCCTGCACGCCGAGCCGGCGGCCGGTCAGGCCGTACGAGTCGCGGAGCATCGCGCCGAGCAGCGGCAGCGTGAAGCCGTCCTCGCCGGGCGGGCCGAACAGGCCGCGCTCGACGGCGGCGGCCGGGCCGGGCGGGCTGTCGGGCAGCGGGAAGTGCGGCGCGTCCGGGAAGTACTTGTCCTTGCGCGGCCGGTCGGCCCAGTCGGGCACGAAGTCGGCGGGCTCCATCGGGACGCGCGCCCGCCACAGCACCGCGGACGCGTACGCGCGGGCGTAGCCCATGGTCGTTCCTCTCTCGTGGCGCCCGGCGGCCGCCGATCGGCGGTCACCGGGCCGGGCGGGGGGCTCAGGGGAAGGGGTGCGGGGCGGGGTTGAGCTGGTCCGGCCGCAGGTCGTGCGGGCGCAGGCCGGCCGCGCGGGGCGCCGTCCGCAGCCGGGGCATGGTCAGGGCGCGCTGGCGGTGCCGGCCGAAGTCGATCGGCAACAGGCCCGGCACCAGCACCGAGACGGTGTGCAGGCCGAAGGCGCGCTGCTCGGGCATGGTCTGGTCGACCACCACCACGTCGAACCCGGCCCCCGCCACCGCCTCGACGCAGCGCCACAGGTCCTCGCGCAGGTCGTCGGACGGGGCGATCGCGCGCTCCCGCAGCGTCGCCACCGGCGCCGCCGGCACGGGCGGCCGCTTCAGCAGGAAGTCGGCGTACCGCGCCATCTCGGGCAGCCCGTAGACCAGCGGGTGGTCGTGCAGCACCCGCACCAGGTCGAAGTCCTCGGCCATCGCCCGCAGCCGGCGCTCCTCGCGGACAGTACGGCTGCGCAGGTTCACGGCATCGGTGGCGATCTCGCACAGCCCCGCCCACAGCGCCGCCTCCGGGTCCAGGCTCGCGCCCGCCCCGAAGCACAGCCGGCCGAGGCCGCCGTCGACGCGTTCGGCGACGGCGGTCACCACCGGGACCGGGAAGGTGATCCGGGTGTCGAAGAACCGGGCGCGGTAGCCGTACATCTCCAGCCGGTCGACCAGCGCCCTGGTCCGCGGGCGGCCGCTGCTGCGGCCGTCGATCTCGGGCAGCGCGAGCTGCCCGTACCAGGCGATCAGGAAGGCGTCGCGTTCGACGGCCTCCATCAGGCCGTAGTAGACCGCCTCCTCCAGACTGCCGCCTGACGCGCAGCCGTTCGAACTCTCCTGCACGAAGCGGTGGGTGAGGCCGCCGGGCGCGTGGTAGTACGCCAGGACCTCCGGCACCAGCAGCGGCCGCTCGTCGCGCAGCGACCAGCCCCACACCCACGGGATCGGGGTGCTCGGCGAGAACGGGCGGATGCCGCTGCGCCGGTGGAACTCCTCCGTGTACAGGCCGCAGGCGCGGGGGTCGAGCGCCCGCTCGCCGAGCTCGTCCAGGGACGCGACCACGTTCGTCCGCCGGCCGCGCGCCCGCATCCCGGCGAACCGCTCCAGGCCCTCCAGCAGGCCGACGTCGGTGCTGGCCCGGTAGCTCGGCGTGTGGCCGCCCCAGAAGCACTCCCGCAGGTAGTCGCCGGAGCGCAGGGTGAAGCAGCCCACCGTGGACGAGGTGGAGACGGACACCAGGTCCGGCACCACCGACGGGCCGAGCATCCCCGCCACCGGGTTGACGAACGCCGGCAGCGACAGCCCGTAGTCCTCCACCGGGCGCAGCCGGAACTCCTCCGGCGCCCGCTTCGGTTGGCTCCCCAACTCGATCCGCGCCGCCTCCGCGCTGTCCTCCACCCGGTGCTCGCAGCGCGGGCACTCGGCGTCCGGAAGCAACGGGAAAGCGCTTACCCGCAGCGTCTCCAAGTCCAGCAGGTGCACCACCGGCAGCCCGGCCGCCACCATCGGGGCGCGCTCGGCACGCGCCGCCAGCAGCGCGGCCAGCGCGTCGGCCAGGAACGGCACCGCGAACGGCGGACGACCCGCCGCCCGGGTGCCGGACCCGAGCTCCAGCGCGTCCCGCAACTGCCCGGAGCGCACCGCCTGCCAGCGCCGCGCCAGGCACCGCGGGCACGGCGACGCCTGGCCGCCCGCCGCCGGGCCGCCCGCCACCCGCCCCGCCCGACGCCCCACCCTGGCGGCATCCCGCCACCGACCACCCCCTTGCCGCACCCCTACCGGCCTGCTACTGCC
>NZ_JBSGDD010000196.1:0-2849 GCF_053602195.1 Kitasatospora sp. NPDC004531
CCGCCGCCGGGGGCGGGCGGCAGCGGGCGGGCGTGGGCGGCGGCGAGTTCCTCGCGGGAGGTGTGGCGGGTGGTCCAGCCGTGGGCGTCGAGCCAGTCGGCGGTGCCGGGGCCGAGGCCGCCGCGCCACAGGGCGGTCATGTCGGTGAGGCCCTCCTCCTGCGGGGTGCGGCTGGTGTCGCGGCCCTGTTCGACCAGCAGTCGGCTGCCGGGCGCGGACAACTCGCCGATAGCGGTGAACAGTTGGGCGGCCTGTTCGGCGTCGAGGTAGACCAGCAGCCCTTCGGCGAGCCAGGCGGTGGGCTGCCCGGGGTCGAAGCCGGCCGCCCGCAGCCGGTCGGGCCAGGTCGGGTCGGTGAGGTCGGCGGGCAGTGCGACCCGCTCGCAGCGGGGCCGGGCGCCCTGCTCGGCGAGGACCCGCTCCTTGAAGGCGAGCACCGGCGGCAGGTCGAGTTCGAACAGGCGGGTGCCGTCCGGCCAGGGCAGCCGATGGGCGCGGGTGTCGAGTCCGGCGGCGAGCAGCACGACCTGGTGGACGCCGGCGGCGAGCAGCCGGTCGTCGTAGTGGCGGGTGCGCAGCACGGCGTGCACCAGCAGCCGGCGGGCGAGCGGCCCGATCCGCGCGGCGGACGGGCGCGGCGGCGCGCCGGCGGCGGTGACGAAGGCGAGCGCGTAGGGGTCGACGAACAGCGGGTCGGGCTGTGCGCTCTCGTAGGCGCGGGCCCGGGCGACGGCGAGCGCGGTGCGGGAGACCGGGCTCAACTGCTCGGCGGCGGGCGGCTGTTCGGCAGCGGGCGCGGGTTCGGCGGTGGACGGGCCGGGGCGGACCGGCTCTTGGGTCGTCATGCCGGAAAACTACATCGGCACCGATGCATCTGTGAAGATGTATCCTCCCGCCCATGGACGGCGTACGACTTCTGCGGCTGGGCAAGCGGCTGACCGAGCTCGGCCGGGAGATGGTCACCGACCACGCCTCGGCGACCCTCTCCCCCGCCGAGATCGCGGTGATCTCCGACGTGTACCGGCACCCGGACACCTCCGTGCAGGACATCCGGGTCCGCACCGGCTTCGCGCAGAGCCACGTCTCCACCTCCGTCGCCCGGCTGCGCGAGCGCGGCCTGCTGGACGCCGCGCCGGACCCGGCGGACGGCCGCCGGACCCTGCTGCGCGCCTCCGAGCTCGCCCGCGGCTACATCCGGGCCCGGGTGGCCCGTCCCGCCGAGCCGGTCATCGCCAGGGCGGTCCCCGACCCGGACGGGGCCCGCCGGGTCGCCGAGCTGCTCGACGAGCTGGCCGACCTGCTGCTCTCGCCGGACGGGACGGCCCGGACAGGCGGCCCCGAGCACCGTCGGTGACCATGGACGGGTCGGACCGTCCCATCCCGGACGGTCGCGTCCCGGGGTTGTCCGGCCGGCGGACCGTCCCCGGGCCGTCCAGCCAACGGAGGCCGTCAATGATCGAGATCGCCGACATCCGCGAGTGGCGCGGTCAGGACGTGGTCGACCAGGACAGCAAGAAGATCGGCTCCCTGGAGAACATCTACGTCGACACCGCCACCGACCTGCCGTTCTTCGCCACCGTCACGGTGAGCGTGCTCGGCCTGCAAAAGCGCCTGGTGTTCGTCCCGATCGCGAACGCGGTGGTCGGGCCGGGCTACGTCCGGGTCCCGTTCGGGCGCGGCGACGTGAAGAACGCGCCGTCCATCGACACCGACGGGGTGCTCGCCGCCGAGCAGGAGCCCGAGGTGTTCGCGCACTACCAGCTGGACTACGCCACCGGCGCGGGCGGCGAGCGGCGACTCGCCCGCCGCTGAACCCGAAGCCGCCGAACCCGAAGCCGAGCCCGGAGCCGCCGAACCCGAAGCCGAGCCCGGAGCCGCCGAACCCGAAGCCAGGCCCGAAGCCGCCGGACCCGAAGCCGCCGGGCCCCGGCCGGGAAGCCGTCGGCCCCGCTCAGGCGGCCAGCCCGGGCCCGCGCCGTTCGACGTCCTCCTTGAACGCGGCGAGTTCGTCGATCACGTGCCGGTCGGTGAAGCCGAGCCCCTCCACCAGGTGGTCCCAGAGGCCGTGCGGCTCGGTGTCCAGCTGAAGCATCACCCGGGTGCTGTCCGCACCGGCGTCCGTCCCGCGGTGGAAGGTCACCACCCCGGAGTGCCCGGGCCGGCCCTCGCCGCCGCTCCAGGCGATCCGGTCCAGCGGCACCACCTCGGTGGCGGCGGCCCCGCGGTCCGCGCCGCCGCGCATGCAGGCGGGCAGCGACTCGCGCTCGGTCCACGCGCGGTAGACCGCCTCGATCGGGGCGTCGATCTCCACGGATTCCTCGATCCGGCCCATGGTGTTCCTCCTCACCGGGTGCGGCCGCCCGACTGCGGTCCGCGTCCGCACCCCGCCTGCCCCCTCGCCGGGCGGGCATGCACGCAACCGTCGTCCCGTGTTCCGTTCCCCCACCCCGTGACCGGCGTCACGGAAACTTCACACGTCTGCCAGGCATGACCTCCGGCCGGCCGGGTACCCGGGGACGGACCGGCCGGAGACGAGGAAAGGAAAGGCATGCCTGTGCCCACTGATGAACTCCTTCTGTCCGCACCCGCTGCGGTGACCTCCGAGCCGATCGGAGCGCCCTCGGCCTTCGGGGCCGACGCCCTCGGTGTGGACCCGCGTTCCGAATCCGCCCTGGACGCGCTCGCGGACCCTGCCAACGCCAGCCCCGCCGACGCCCGCGAGCTCAGCCGCGTGCTGCTGCGCCGCCTGGCGGGCCTGGAGGAGGGCACCCGCGAGTTCAGCTACGTCCGCGCCACCCTCATCGAACTCAACCTGACCCTGGTCCGCTTCGCCATCCGCCGCTTCGGCC
>NZ_JBSGDD010000197.1:0-2749 GCF_053602195.1 Kitasatospora sp. NPDC004531
ATCGTGATCCCGCGCGCCGAGCAGCGCATGGGCCGGGCCCCGCGCCCCGAGGACGACGACCTGTGGATGATCTGTGAGGGTATTGAAATAGTCTTGGGGCGATCGGCCAGGGGGGCCGTGGCTCGACCAGGGGGGACCAGCGCGATGGCGGCGAAACAGTTCGGATTCCGGCCGGAAGAACTGCTGAAGATCATGCGGGACTTCGAGCAGCTGAACCAGCGCATGGCGCAGATGACCCAGCAGGTCGGACACATCAAGGAGACGGTCGCCAAGGCGGCGGCCACCGACGTGTTCGCCGGCGGCATCCTGGGCGTCGTCGGCGCGGGCGCGGTGCTGGCACAGGTCACCAAGGACGTCCAGGACATCAAGCACAAGGCCGACGCCCTGCTGAAGAGCAAGG
This sequence comes from Kitasatospora sp. NPDC004531, assembly GCF_053602195.1. Lineage (NCBI taxonomy): Bacteria > Bacillati > Actinomycetota > Actinomycetes > Kitasatosporales > Streptomycetaceae > Kitasatospora > Kitasatospora sp. NPDC004531. The sequence goes on from NZ_JBSGDD010000197.1 coordinate 401, forward strand.
AGAAGCTCACCAAGGAGCTCGGCGAGGACGCGGCGAAGATCAAGAAGATGATCGAGCGGTACCACTCGGTCGAGCAGGGCATCGCCGACATCCTCAACAAGCCGTACCCCGGCGGGGAGCCGCCGAAGTCGCCGAGCACCGGGATCGCCGGCGTTCCCGGTGGCGGTGGCGGCGGCGGGGGCGGCGGGAGCCACCCGGAGCAGCCGAAGTCGCCCGGCACGGGCGGCGACAGCACCGGTGGCGGCGGCGGTGGGGGCGGCACCGGTGGCGGTGGCCATGCCCCGCAGCCGAAGTCGCCGAACACCGGCGGCGGCGACACCAGCGGCAACGACGGCTCCGGGATCTCCACCCGGCCCGGCGGGCTGCACGACGGCCCGAAGATCAAGGACCGGTCCAGCGGCGACTGGAAGACCACGATGATCAACGGCCGGGGCTGGGACGACTGGTCGCCCACCCACAAGTGGCACCCGCGCAACGGCGGGGGCGCCGGCGTGCAGGACCGGCCGAACCTGGACGGCGTCTCCGACGAGCGCCGGGCCATGGTCGAGCGGGCGATGGAGCGCGTGGAGCGCAAGCTCGGCTACAGCCAGGGCGCCGTCACCAACGGCTACCGGGTCGACTGCTCCGGATTCGTCTCGGCGGCCTGGGGCCTGTCCACCGCCGGCGGCGGCACCTCGACCGGGCCGCTGATCAGCGAGAGCGCGGGCATCGCGCACCACATCAACAAGAGCGACCTGATGCCCGGCGACGCGCTGGTCATCCACCACGAGAGCGGCGACCAGAACCAGCACGTGGTGCTGTTCGGCGGCTGGGCGGACGCCGCGCACACCAAGGCGATCATCCTGGAGGACTCCGGCAGCCAGGGCTGCGTCTCGCACGAGGTGCCGATGTCGAAGCTGTCCGGGTACACCGCGATCCGCAAGAACGGCATGTGAGCCGACGGCGTTCCCCCGGCGCCGGTGTTTTCCGATGCCGGGGGAACGTCGCAGGTCAGGGGCTATTGACCTGAAGGGCGCTTGAGGTTTTACGGTCGGTGTGCGTGAGATCACCCGCCCCTCGACGAGAGGTCATGCACCATGCCCGCAGAGCTCAACCACACCATCGTGGCCGCCCGTGACCGCGAGGCCACCGCCGGCTTCCTGACCGAGCTGCTCGGCCTGCCCCCGGCGGAGGTCCACGAGCCGTTCCTCGCCGTGCAGTTGGGCAACCGAGTGACGCTCGACGTGATGACCGTGGCCGGACCGATCACCCCGCAGCACTACGCCTTCCTGGTCTCCGAGGACGAGTTCGACGCGATCCTCGGCCGCATCCGGGCCCAGGGGCTCACCCATTGGGCCGACCCGTTCGCCCAGCAGGCCGGCCGGATCAACCACTGGAACGGCGGCCGCGGCGTCTACGTGAAGGACCCGGACGGGCACAGCATCGAGGCGCTCACCAGGCCCTGAGCCGCACTGCGGAAACGTTCGGCCGCCCGGTTAGGGTGGAGCGATGAACGATCAGCAGCGGCCGGACTACGAAGCGGACCCGGGAAGCCTCCACCCGGTGGCCAGGGTGGTCCTCGGAACGGTCGGCGTGGTGCTGATCACCGTCGGCGTGGTGCTGCTGGTGCTGCCCGGCCCCGGCATGCTGCTCCTGCTGGCCGGCCTGGTGCTGCTGGCTCGGGCCGTCCCCTCCTTCTCCCGTTTCGTCGAACCGGTCCGCCTCAAGGCCATGGAGGGCGCCGAGGCCAGCGTCGCCTCCCGCTGGCGCATCGCCGGCTCGGTCCTCGCCGGCCTCGGCCTGATCGGCGGCGGCATCATCGCGATCCTGGCCCCGAACCTCCCCCTCGCAGGCTGGCCCACCGGCCTCAGCCTGATCCTCTCCGGCCTGATCCTGTTCGCCCTCCTGATCTGGAGCCACCGCCGGGTGCACGGCCACCGCTGAGGTTCTCTTTCGGGCGGCCGGCGGCTTCGCCGCCGGTGGCGGGACGGCGGGAGACGGTGGCGACTGTGGCCGCGTTGAACTGCCGCGCCTGCGGCTCTGCCCCGTGGCCTTGCGTGGTGTTGCGCGATTGAACCGCTGCGCGTCGGGGGAGATCAGGCCCGGCCCGGGGCGGTTTCAGCCCTCGCCGGCTTGGCCTTGCAGCCCGTGAGCCAGGCTCGGCGGGGCAGGTCAGGTGGAAGTGGTGGCCAGTTGCACCGCGCAGGGGTGCGGGAGCGCCGCTGGACTGCTGCGCGGCCGGGGGTAGATCGGGAACCAGACCGGCGCGGGGGTAGTCCCAGGGCCTTGGCCAGCTTGGCCAGCTTGGCCAGCTTGGCCTTGCGGCCTTGCGGCCTTGCGGCCTTGCGGCCTTGCGGCCTTGCGGCCTTG
>NZ_JBSGDD010000198.1:0-2681 GCF_053602195.1 Kitasatospora sp. NPDC004531
CCTCCCGATCGGTGGTCGCATCGTCCGCGAAGCGACGGTCACCGGTCGCGTCGGGCACGTACTTCACACAGACAACGATCCTCAAGCTCACGGCCACCTTGTCCTTTCACGGCGCAGAGGGAACTCAGTACCCCCACTAGACCACACTCCGTGCCACAGATCCACTCTTCTTTGAAGTGAGAGGGGACTCAGTGTCTTGATCGAGGGAACTGAGTGTCAGGCGAGTGGGGGTGGCCGGGTCAGGGGTTGCGGCGCAGGCGGACGGTGGAGTCGCGGTGCGGGCGGGCGTCGGGGTCGGTGACGGGGTGCTCGGGGTGGTCGTGGCGGGGGTGTTCCTCGGCGCGTTCGACGGTCCAGGCGCCGGGGGCCAGGTGCAGGGAGTCGAGCACCTCGGCGGGGGTGGGGAAGGTCATCGTGTGGTGGTGGCGGTGGTCGTGGCCGTGCTCGTGCTTGTCGTCGTTGTCGTGCTCGTGGTCGTCGTCGTGCTGGTGGCGGGCGGGGGCGACGGCGTGGCTGACGATCAGCAGGGTGCCGCCGGGGGCGACCGCGGCGGCGGCGTGCCGGAGCACCCGCTCGCGCGGGAACTCCGCGGGGGAGTGCAGGAACTGGGCGGAGACCAGGTCGTAGGAGCCGGTCGGGAAAGCGTGTGCCAGGTCGGTGCGCCGCCAGCTGATCCGGTCGGACACGCCGGCGGCGGCCGCGCGGGCGGCGGCCCGGTCGAGGGCGACCTGGGAGATGTCGACGGCGGTGACCTGCCAGCCCTGCTGGGCCAGCCAGATCGCGTCGCCGCCCTCGCCGCAGCCGAGGTCCAGGGCGTGGCCGGGGGCGAGGTCGGCGGCCTCGCGGGTCAGTGAGGCGTTGGGGCGGCCGCTCCAGATCTGCTCGCTCTCGCCGTAGCGGTTCTCCCAGAACTCGACGGCCTCGACGGCGAGCCGGGTCTCCTCGGCGACCAGGTCGGCGTTGATCGCGGCGGCGGCGCGCAGGCCGTCGGCGGCGGCGACGGCGACCTGCGCCATCGGGTCGGTCAGGTTGCCGGCCGCCCACACGCCGGCGACCTCGGTGGCGCCGGCGGGGCCGGTGGTGGCGAGGTGGTCGCCCAACGTGACGCCGTTGTGGACCAGTTCGGCGGTGCGCAGGCCGAGGCCGGCCAGGAACGGGGCCCGGACGGCGGGCCTGCCGGCGACGGCGAGGGCGTCGAAGTCGATGACGGCGCCGTCGGCGAGGCGGACGCCGGTGAGCGGCGCGCCGGGCCGGTCGGGGTCGATCTCGGGCAGGACGGCGGTGACCTTGCCGGTGTGGACGGTGACGCCCCGGGCGGCGAGTTCGCGCCGCTGCTGCTCGGTGAACGGCCCGGCGGTGTGGGCGAGCAGGGCGACCTCGGAGGTCCACTGGCGCCACAGCAGCGCCTGGTGGACGGCGAGGGCGGGCTCGGTGGCGAGCACCGCGATCCGCCGGTCGCGGGCCTCCCAGCCGTGGCAGTACGGGCAGTGCAGCACCTGGCGGCCCCAGCGCTCGGTCAGCCCGGGGACGTCGGGCAGCAGGTCGGCGGTGCCGGTGGCCAGCAGCACCCGGCGGGCGTGCGCGGCGGTGCCGTCGGACAGTTCGGCGCGGAAGGTCCCGTCCGGCTCGCGGGTCAGGCCGCGTACCTCGGCGTCGTGGAACTCGCCGCCGTACGAGGCGACTTCGGCGCGGCCCCGGGTGCGGAGCTCGGCGGGCGGCAGGCCCTCGTTGCCGAGCAGGCCGTGGATGCCCTCGGCGGGCGCGTTGCGCGGCCGGCCGGAGTCGACGACCAGGACGGAGCGGCGGGCCCGGGCCAGGACGAGGGCGCCGGCCAGTCCGGCGGCGCCGCCGCCGACGACCAGGACGTCGTGGTGGCGGGCGGAGTGCGGGTGCGAATCGCGGTGCGTGGTGGTCATGGGTCGATGGTGCGCCGCCGTTGGCCGGATTGACAAACAATGTTGCTGAGGTGGCAAATGGTAGGCAGGCCGAGCGGAAGGAGTGCCCCGGTGGGCGAGCAGGACGAGGACTTCGAGGCGGTGCTGACGGCGGTCGGGCCGCGGCTGCGGGCGATCCGGCAGCAGCGCGGCACCACGCTCGCGCAGCTCAGCGAGGAGACCGGCATCTCGGTGAGCACGCTCTCCCGCCTGGAGTCGGGCGGCCGCCGGCCCACCCTGGAGCTGCTGCTGCCGCTGGCCCGGGCGCACGGCGTGGCGCTGGACGAACTGGTGGACGCGCCGCCGACGGGCGATCCCCGGGTGCGGCTGCGCCCGTTCGTCCGGCACGGCCGGACGTACCTGCCGCTGGCCCGCAACCTCGGCGGGATGCAGGCGTACAAGATGATCGTCCCGCCGGGGAATCGGGAGGAGGTCGAGCAGCGCACCCACGAGGGCCACGAGTGGCTGTACGTGCTGTCGGGGCAGCTGCGGCTGCGGCTCGGGGAGCACGACGTGGTGCTGAAGGCGGGCGAGGCGGCCGAGTTCGACACCCGGACGCCGCACGTGTTCACCAACGCGGGCTCGACGCCGGTGGAGTTCCTGAGCCTGTTCGGGCCGCAGGGTGAGCGGGTGCACGTGCGGGCGCGGACCTCCCCCGGGCGTTCGGAGGGCGGCGCGCAGTAGTGCGGCGCCGCGCCCCGGGGTGGGCGTTCGGCGCGCCCACCACGCTCGGGTACAGCACGATGC
>NZ_JBSGDD010000199.1:0-2608 GCF_053602195.1 Kitasatospora sp. NPDC004531
ATAGATGCATGAGAGGACTCCCCTACGCGGGAACCCCCTCGTAGAAGCCAATCCTCCGGCCGCTCGTATTGGGGCCGCTGGCTGCATCTCACAGTCAGAGTGGTGGCCATGGCGCAGCACCGTCTCCGCCTACCCGACTTCGTGTCTCCAAGCTGTAGACGGGTGCCGGGGGAGGGCCTACTGCAGGTCTCCAGCGATTAGGGCAAAAGCTTCGGATCGACGCACGCGAGCGTGTAGCGTTTGGCCATCGCTAGATCACAAGGAGCGGGTATGGCAAACAAAAATATGAGTAGCGAGAAAAGTCGGGCCCTGGTTGAGGTAGAGGTATCGCAGCTACTAGGCCGCTTTGACCACAGGGTTCCATTTGCAGCGGACAAGAGTTTTGTAATTCTCCATGGCCCTAATGGCGTTGGCAAGACGCGGCTTCTTGAACTAATTGACGCCACCTTCTCGATGGCAATTTATCGACTTGCCCAAATCCCGTTCCGAGCCGCACTTTTCAAGTTTGAAGATGGCAGCATCCTTGAAGTAGAAAGGACTGGGCAAGAGGCAATTCCTGGGATGGGCGAAGATGAGAGCCTAGCAGGGGAAATTAGGGTAAATCTGACACAGCCTGGAGGCAGGAAGATCTCATGGGATGCTTCCGGGGCGATCGGTCGGAGCGAAGTCCCTGCCCAGATCATGAGAGTAATGGAGAGGGAACTTCCGATTCGGCGGATGGCCGTTGACAAGTGGCGCGACCTCTCTGTTGGTGATCTGGTTTCTGCTGGGGAACTGTATCATCGCTACGCGGATTTGTTGCCCCGAACTAGCGTGAATCTAGCGCCTGATGATTTGCCAACCGAAATTACTGAACTCCTCTCGGGGACCTCAATCCATCTTATCGAGACGCAGCGCTTGCTAAATTTTGAATCTGCGAGTCAGGGTCGATCTCCGCGCGAATCTGAGCGCGGTAGGCGCCCAACAGTGATCGAGTTCTCTGAGGACTTTTCACGCCTACTCGGAGAAGCTTTGGCGCTGAATTCACGTTCGTCTCAGGAGCTCGATAGGACCTTCCCCAGAAGGATTCTTTCTCAAGAATTGCCTGATTCGGAGATCACCGAGGAGCGAATTAGGGAGAGATATTCAGAGCAGAGTGAAACTCGACGACGCCTAACTGAAATTTCAGTACTAGATGCATCTGGTGAGCTTCCACTGCCGGATCGCTCGCTCGAAGACTGGGAGCGTCGAGTCCTTTGGATGTATTTGGACGACGCTCAAAAGAAGCTCAGCACATTTCGAGATCTGCTGGACCGGGTTGCTTTGCTCCGCGAGATCGTGAACTCGCGATTCCTGTATAAGAATCTAGTGTTGGACAGAGATGGGTTCCACATTGTCACGACAACTGGCAGGGAGGTGCGGCCGGATAAATTGTCATCCGGAGAGCAGCACGAGCTGGTTTTGGCATATGATCTTCTCTTCAATGCCAAGCCGAACAGCTTGGTATTGATCGACGAGCCAGAGATTTCCTTGCATGTGGTCTGGCAAAAGGAGTTCCTGAACGATATTGCAAGGATTTCTGCAATTAACTCCGCGAGGTTCATGGTCGCTACACACTCTCCTCAGATTATTAATAAGTACTGGTCGGAGACTGTTGGCTTGGAGGCTGGTTACGACAACGAGGATCTGTGGGTCTGAGCATGATGCAAGATCTTGATGGTTTCGATCTTTTTTCATACCTCCTGCTGCTGAGGTCCGGTTCGAGAGGGGGGAGATACGTGCTATGCGAAGGGGAGTCTGACTGCGCGGTGCTGGATCCCCATTTGGCAGATGATGTTGAGACGCTCCCTGGCTACGGCAAGGATTCCGTGCTGGTGGCAATCGAGCATGCGGAAAAGCAGAGTCTCAAAGGTGTCGCTGCCCTGATCGACCGAGACTGGGGAAAGGACCGGAGGCCGGTTAGTAAACTTGCTGCTCAGACTGACTACTACGACCTGGATGCCACTGTATTTTATGCTGGAAATGTGTGTGCACGGGTTGTGTCTGCATTCTGCAACCGGCAGATGGTTCGTGATTTTTTGCTGGCAAATGGATTCAGCTCTCCAATTCAGGCAGTAACGTCGCTCGGGTTTCCAATCGGAATTCTCAGGAAGCTTTCTTTCCTTCGCGGGTGGGGCTTGAGAATTTCCAGGATTCCTGTAAGTGAAATTATGGATAAGGGTTCAATTTCCGTTGACCTATCCGAGTTGTTTCGAGCCTCCTTGAAGAGGTCCAAGAAGGCGCGAGTGGTCGCCCAAGATGAAACTTGGATCATCGACGAGGTGCGTAGCCTGATGCAAGAAACAAAAGATCCAGAGGCGCATTGTTGTGGCCATGATCTCACTGCATCCTTGGCATTCCTAATGAGGACTTATTGGGGTGCTCAAATCGGCCAGGATACTCTGGAGCGGACTATGCGTAGTAGCTTTTCATGTCAGGATCTATCTTCTCGACTGTTTTATTTGAGATTGAATCAGATATTCCCGTCGACTCCCGACATATTTACCTGCTAGTTCGGGCGTGGCTGCGTGTGGGGTTGGTAGTTATCGCCCTGACTGAAGAAGGCGTCGACCTGTGCAGATTTCCCCCA
>NZ_JBSGDD010000200.1:0-2556 GCF_053602195.1 Kitasatospora sp. NPDC004531
TCCTCGATGGCGGCGAGGGCGCCCCGCGCGAAGGCCGGGTCGCGGTCCAGGACCCGTCCGGCGGCGGCCGCCTGGAGCGTGACCACGCCGCGACCGTCGCACCGTATGGGGTCTCAGTCGCTCCGGATACTCCGGTTACGTCGAACTGGGCAACCTCACCGATCTGGTGGCCACTAGCGACTGGCTGGACTGCGCAGATCTGAGCCCCACCTCGTGCACGGCTTCGGTGCTGCGCACACCGCTCGTCCGCATTCCCAACCGAAGCGTCCGTCCGACCCTCTGCGGGCATGTCCTGATCACCGTCCAGAGTCCGGAACGGTGGACCACCGAAACACAGCAGTGGCAGAGCGAATGGAAGATCATCCGAGCAGTGAACGGCGATGTGATATGCGGGAGTTGACCAACCGCGTGCTCTTTTCGGCCCGTGATTTCGAACCTCGCGGCCTGCCCCTCGCGATCACCCGTTCCACCCTCGCGTTCGCCGAGCTGACCACCATTCTGTTCACTGCGGACCACGACCTTTTCACCTACGCACCGAATCTGCCGGAGGGCATGCGCTGCTACGGCGCACACGCCCTGTCGCTGTGGTGTGTCGCAGGCCCCAGCCCCACTGGTCTCTTCATCAGCCGCATGACCGCGATCGTCGTGCTCACCGTCGCCGCGTCCGGATACCGACCCCGGTGGACGTGCGTGCCCCAGTGGTTCGTCACCTGGAGCCTGGCGGCCAGCATGACACTGCCCGACGGCGGCGACGAAGCCGCGCTCATCACCACCATGCTGCTCATACCAGTACTTCTGGGAGATCGCCGCGTCTGGCACTGGACCCGGCCGCAGGAACCCCTCGCTCCGGTGTGGGCCGGCAGCTCCTGTGCCGCCTGGTACGTCATTCGCTGCCAGATCGCGATCATCTACCTCGTCGCCGCCCTCTCGAAGCTCTTCACACCCCAGTGGCGGGACGGCACTGCGATGTATTCGGTCTTCGTCGACCCCAACTACGGTCTCCCGCTCGGGATCCGGCAGTTCCTCGGTCCAGCGATCGCCTCTGACGTGGTCGTCGGATCGCTCACTTGGGGTGTGCTCGCCATCGAGCTGGCCCTCGCCCTGTCCGCCTTGGCGCCGCGAAAGGCCCGTCGCGCGGCCGTCTGGCCAGCAGTCCTGCTCCACGGCGGAATCATCGCGACCATGGGCTTGTTCAGCTTCGGACTCACCATGATCGCGCTCGTACTCTCGCTGCGGATCGGCGACCGTGAACCGTCACTCACGCACCGGCGGACCGGCGCGCAGACAGCGGAAGCTCGTCCCGATGTTGTTCCCCGGCAGGCTCTGCGGCTTCCCGCACCCCGTTCCGACTCGCCCCCTCCGAACGACCCTACCGCCGACTTGGAGCTCCGTTGACCCTCGACATTCGACCGCTGGATCCGCGAACCGCGTCCGAGCCGCTGCTGTCCGACTACCACCTGATGCGGGCGGCGGTCGTGGCGGAGGACTTTCCCGAAGACCCGCCGCTGACCTACGAAGGGGCAATCGGCCGCCTTCGCACACCTCCGGTCGAGGACGGCGTGTGCCGTTTCTGGACCGGCCACCTCGACGGAAGGGTGGCCGGCTCGGCCAGGGTGTCGCTGCCCGAGGACTCGAACAGCGGAATCGCCGGCGTCGAGGTCCACGTCCACCCGGAACTGCGCCGTCGCGGGATCGGCACCGCCCTCCTCCGCACGGCACTGGCCGCGGTCCGGGAATCCGGGCGCGGCACCGTACTCGGTGTTCCGATGAAGCCCGACTCGCCCGGCGCACACTGGGCGGCCCTGATGGGCTTCAGGGTGACCCACAGCACCGTGATGCAGGTTCTGCTCGTCGCCGAGGCCCCCCGGGCACTGTGGGACGTACCGGTCCCGGCCCGCTACCGCCTGGCCCACTGGAACGGCGCCACACCCGAGCAGTTCATCGACTCCTACGCGGTGGCCCGGCAAGCGATCCACGATGCCCCGCTGGGGGACACGAGTTACCGCGAAACGGTGTGGACCCCCGAACTGATCCGCACCAACGACCGCGAACTCCTGGACGCGGGCGTGGAACAGCGAGTCGTCATCGCCATCGACGACGCCGAGGACCGGGTCGCCGGCGTCCACGTCATCCACAACTACCCCCATCGCCGCGAGTTCGGCTACATCCACGACACCTCCGTCCTGGTCGGACACCGCGGCCACGGTCTCGGCCGAACCATCAAGGCCGCCATGATGCGCTGGCTCGCCGACGAACGACCCGACGTGGAGCGCATCTTCACCACCACCGCCACCACGAACACCTTCATGATCGACATCAATCACTCTCTCGGCTACCGGACAGCCCGCACGATGAACTGGGTCGAGACCACGACAGCCGACCTTGCCGACCGGCTTGCCGCCTCCTCGCACCACCGCTGACACCTGATCACCCCTCTGGCCGACCGGCCACCACCGCGGCCTTCTCCGCTCGGAGACGTCCGCAACACGTTCCGACCCGACGATCTTTTGCACACAGAGGCGACGGGGGGGCGCGGCGGGGGGGGGGCGGCGCCGC
>NZ_JBSGDD010000201.1:0-2463 GCF_053602195.1 Kitasatospora sp. NPDC004531
GAACGTTCCCGGTGGGCGGCTCTCGCTTTCGAGGCGGTCCGGCTAGCTGTCGGCCGCCGCGCTGCCCTCCAGGGCCTGCTCCCGCTTGTTGCGGACCATCGAGGAGGCCAGTGCCGCGCCGATGAAGGCGACGCCGATCAGGCCGGTGACGATCTCCGGGATGTGGTACTTGATCGAGGCGAGCAGGATCAGCGCCAGCGCGCCGATCGCGTAGTGCGCGCCGTGCTCCAGGTACACGTAGTCGTCCAGGGTGCCCTTGCGGACCAGGAAGACGGTCAGCGAGCGGATGTACATCGCGCCGATGCCCAGGCCCAGGGTGATCTGGAAGATGTCCTGCGAGATGGCGAACGCACCGACGACGCCGTCGAAGGAGAACGACGCGTCCAGCACCTCCAGGTAGAGGAACAGGAAGAACGCGGCCTTGCCGCCGACCTGGACGATCGACTTGCCCTTGCGCTCGGCCTCGTGCTCGGCCTCCTCCTGCTCCTCCAGGCCGGACTCGAACACCCCGGACAGGCCGTTCACGGCGAGGTAGGTGGCCAGACCGCAGACACCGGCGAGCAGCACCGTCTCGGCCCGGTCACCGGCGAAGAACCGGGACGACAGGGCGAGCACCACCAGCGCGATCACCGAGGAGAGGGCGTCCAGCCTGCCGATCTTCTCCAGCGGCTTCTCCAGCCAGCGCAGCCAGTTGAACTCCTTCTCCTCCAGGATGAAGTCGAGGAAGATCATCAGCAGGAAGATGCCACCGAACGCGGCGATCGCCGGGTTGGCGGCCTCCAGGTACTCCGCGTAGGTGTGCCCGTCGTGGGTCTTGCTGGAGTCGATCGCCAGCTGCACCACGGTCGACGGGTTGAGGTGCGCCGTCAGGGCCACCACCAGCAGCGGGAAGATCAGCCGCATGCCGAAGACCGCGATCAGCACACCGACGGTCAGAAAGATCTTCTGCCAGAACGGGTTCATCCGCTTGAGGACGGTGGCGTTGACGACGGCGTTGTCGAAGGACAGGGAGATCTCGAGGATCGAGAGGATCAGGACGACGCCGAATCCTTCGGCCCCCCAGATCAGGCCGGCGGCGATCAGGCCGGCGATCGTGATGGCGAAGGACCATCCGAACGTACGGAGGAACACGGGGTCAGTTACCTTTCTGGCTACCGGAATTGACCGCTTCCGGGTGCTTACTGAACGTTGACGCCGAAGTCGAGCGCGATGCCGCGCAGGCCGGAGGCGTAGCCCTGGCCGACGGCACGGAACTTCCACTCGCCCTGGTAGCGGTACAGCTCGCCGAAGATCATCGCGGTCTCGCCGGAGGCGTCCTCGGTGAGGTCGTAGCGGGCGATCTCGGTGCCGTCGGCGACGTTGGCCACGCGGATGTACGCGTTGGAGACCTGGCCGAAGCTCTGCAGGCGGGCGTCGGCGTCGTAGATCGACACGGCGAAGACCACCTTGTCGATCTGCACCGGCACCAGGTCGAGCTGGACCTCGACCACCTCGTCGTCGCCGTCGCCGTCGCCGGTGAGGTTGTCGCCCTGGTGCTCGACCGAGCCCTCGGGGCTGCGCAGGTTGTTGTAGAAGACGAAGTACTCGTCGCCGAGGACGCGGCCGCCGGAGCACAGCAGTGCACTGGCGTCGAGGTCGAACGGCGCGCCGGTGGTGGACCGGGCGTCCCAGCCGAGGCCGATCCGCACCTGGGTCAGGTTCGGCGCGGCCTTGGTCAGCGAGACGTTTCCGCCCTTGGCAAGGGTGACGGTCATCGGACTTTCCTCCCAGCTCCCGTCTCCGGGGCTCCCGGGGTGTGCTGTGGTGGTCGGCCGTCGGACCGCCCGGGAGGGCCCGGTCCGGCGGGGCACGCCCGCAAGGACGTACCCCAAGAGATCTACGCCCCCCGACGGCCGTACAGTGCTGCACACCCGACTGAACTTCCTGAACTCCGCTCTCCGCCCGGCCCGGCCGCCGCGCCCGCAGGCCCGGATCGGCCGCACGGGCACGCCCTGGGCCGGTGGGCGGATCGCGGCCGAATCTACCAAGCGCCCGCCGGCCCGAGTGGCGGGCCGTCCCCGGAGAACGCCGAGGGCCGGGCCCGCGAACGGACCCGGCCCGAACTGCGCGCCGCGAAACCTCAGACGTTGACTCCGAAGTCCTGCGCGATGCCGCGCAGACCGGAGGCGTAACCCTGGCCGATGGCGCGGAACTTCCACTCGGCGCCGTTGCGGTACAGCTCGCCGAAGACCATCGCGGTCTCGGTGGAGGCGTCCTCGGAAAGGTCGTAGCGGGCGATCTCGGCGCCGCCTGCCTGGTTCAGCACCCGGATGAACGCGTTGCGGACCTGGCCGAAGCTCTGCTGCCGGTTCTCCGCGTCGTAGATCGACACCGGGAAGACGATCTTCGCCACGTCGGCCGGGACGCCGGCCAGGTTCACCTTGATCTGCTCGTCGTCGCCCTCGCCCTCGCCGGTGAGGTTGT
>NZ_JBSGDD010000202.1:0-2112 GCF_053602195.1 Kitasatospora sp. NPDC004531
CCCGCTCCACGCCGACTTCGGCTTCAACGAACTCAAGGGCTTCGCCCGCGCCCACCCCGAAGTCACCCGCCGCCACCACAGCACCCTCCTCCTCCAGGCCGCGCGCCGCCACCGGCCGCCGGGAGACGGCTCCGCCGGGAGGACCAACAGGAGGCACCGCACCGATGAGCAGCAGCAACGACGAATGGACCGTGGGCCGCTACCTGGCCACCCGACTCGAACAATTGGGCATCCGGTACGTGTTCGGCGTGCCGGGAGACCTGCTCGGCCCGTTCCTCACCGTCATGCAGGACACCACCTCGGTGCGCTGGGTCGGCACCCCGACCGAGATGGGCGCCGGCTACGCGGCCGACGCCTACGCGCGGGTACGGCTCGCCGACGCCGCCCCGGACCAGCCCGAGCAGGGCGTCGCCGCGGTCGCGGTGACGTACAGCGTGGGAGCGTTCAGCCTGCTCAACACCATCGGCGGCGCGTACGTCGAGGACGTGCCACTGATCGCGATCAACGGCGCGCCCTCCTACGAGCAGTGGCTCAACTTCCAGGCCGTGGGCCTGCTCACCACGCACATGAGCCCGCGCCGGGAGAGCAACCTGGACGTCTACCGCCAGGTCACGGTGGACGCCCAGGTACTCTCCAACCCGGGTCTCGCACCCTCCCAGATCGACAGCGCCATCACCGCCTGCCTGACCGAGCGCAAACCGGTCTACCTGGAGGTGATGGAGGACCTCTGGGAAGCCCCCTGCAACCCCCCGGAGGGCCAACTGCGGGCCTACCGGCGGCCGTTCACCAAGCGGAACGAGAAGATCCTGGACCAGGCCGTGGCGGCGGCCGTGGACCTGATCACCAAGTTCGGCACGCCCATCGTGTGGGCCGGCGAGGAACTGGTCCGACAGCGCCTGGAGGGCGAACTGCTGGAGTTCGTCGAGGCCACCGAGATGCAGTTCTGCACCACCGTCGGCGCGAAGTCCGTGGTCTCCGAACAGCACCCGCTGTTCGCGGGCGTCTACAACGGCAAGGCGAGCCTGCCGGAGATCCGCAAGACCTTCAAGAACGCGGGCTGCCGGATCGGCCTCGGCACCTGGTCCACGTCCAAGAACCTGAACGGCGAGCAGTCCATCGGCGACGACTGGACGGTGGCGGCCCGCGGCGGCGTCAGCGTCGGCGCCAACTACTTCCCCGACGTCCAACTCGGCCACTTCATCCCGGCCCTGAGGACCGCCCTGGAAGGCCGCACCTTCCCCGCCGACCACTTCGCACTGGCCCACAAGGCCGGCCTCGACGTACCCGCCACCACCGCCGAGTTCCTCGGCTCGCTCAGCGCCCGGCACGCCAGGACGACCGAACTGACCTACGACAGTTTCTTCGAGCGCATCAACGACTTCCTGCTGAACGAGGCCACCGGCGGCGACCCGGAAGCCCCCTCCCCGTTCACCGTCGTCTCGGACGCGGCGTTCGCCCTGCTCGGCTCGATGAACCTGCGGATCAACGAACGCGCCGGCTACCTCGCCCAGAACAGCTGGCTGGCCATCGGCTACTCGGTCGGCGCGGCCACCGGCGTGGCCCTCGGCCGGCAACAGCCGCTCAAACGCCCGCTGGTGTTCGTCGGCGACGGCTCGTTCCAGGAGACCTGCCAGGAACTCTCCACCCAGGTCCGCCAGCACCTGCGGCCGGTCTTCTTCGTCCTCGACAACGAGGGCTTCTACGGCATCGAACAGATGCTGGTCCACCCCTGCTACTACAAGTCCCAGGCCTCCGACGGCGCCGACTTCTACAACGTCCTGCACCCCTGGCGCTACGAGAAACTCGCCGAGGTCTTCGGCTCCGAGAAGGACCGCATGCACGGCTTCGAAATCGCCACCCACGCCGAACTCGACACCCTCCTCGCCGACCTCGCCGACCCCGCCAACGACCTCAACCACGCCCCGATCCTGGCCCGAATCCGCCTCAGCCGCCACGACTACCCGAGGGCCCTCCAGTACAAGATCGACGAGAACTGCCCCTGACCCACGATCTCCGGCCGGCCCGGAAACGCGAAAAAGCCCCCCGCCAGAAATGGCGGGGGGCTTTCCCTGAATAATTGTTCGGCGGCGTCCTACTCTCCCACAGGGTCCC
>NZ_JBSGDD010000204.1:0-1803 GCF_053602195.1 Kitasatospora sp. NPDC004531
CTACCTCGGCGTCGGACTCGACGTCCTGGGCAACTACTTCGGCGACTGGGAGCACCGCGGCAACGGCTGCCCCACCCGCTCCCCGGCCGGCACCGTCTTCCGCATCCCCGCGCCCGGCCCCAACATGGTCACCCTGCGCGGGCCCGGCGACGGCCTCGAAGGGTACTGCTTCCTGACCGCCACCACCGGTAACTTCTCGACTGCCGGCCCCTGGCCGTCCACCCTCCCGGGAACCCTGCAGGGCCCGCTCACCTTCCTGCCGCCCGGCGTGACGCCCGCTCAGGCGCAGACGCTGCTGGAGCCGTCCCGCCGCCGGGTCAACGTCCACCTGACGCCCGCGCCGGCCCCCGTGCTGACCGTCACCGTCGACTTCAACGACGGCACCGGACCGCACCAGGTCCTGCAGACCGCCGCGCCCCAACCCGTCCCCGCCACCTACAAGTTCGGCTTCGCCGGCTCGACCGGCCTGTTCACCGACGTCCACCTGATCCGCAACGTGGTGATCCACACCGACCAGCCGCTGCCGGAGCTCAACCTCGTCAAACAGGCCCACCAGCCGCTGCCGGCCGACCTCACCGTGGGCTCGCCGATCCCGTACGACTTCGTCGTCACCAACTCCGGGAACGTGCCCATCGACAACCTCGGCGTCACCGACCCGAAGGTCGGCCCCGTCAGCTGCCCGGTGACCGTCCTGCAACCCGGCGAGACCGTCACCTGCACCGCGACCTACACCGTCACCGCGGCCGACGTGGCGGCCGGGCAGGTCGCCAACACCGCGGTGGCCACCGGCACCGCGAACGAGGAGCCGGTCACCTCGCCGCCCTCGTCCGAGAACGTCCCCCTGGTGGCGCCCCCCGGCCTCGAAGTCGTCAAACACGTCGACGACCCCGGCCCCTACCACGCGGGTGACACCGTCGCCTACACGTACACCGTCAACAACACGGGCGGCACCGAGATCACGAACCTCGCGATCGCCGACGACAAGGTCACCGGAATCACCTGCGCCACCACCACCCTCGCCCCCCGGGGCAGCCCCGGCGACAGCACCCAGTGCCAGGGCAGCTACGTGATCACCGCCGCGGACGCCGACGCCGGCCAGGTGACCAACCACGCCACCGCCACCGGCACCTCCGAGGGCCTGCCCATCACCTCACCGGAGACCCAGGCCACCGTCCCCGTCGTCGGGCCGTCCGCCGTCTCCCTGACCAAACAGGCCGACACCGCGGGCCCCGTCCACCTCGGCGACACCGTCGCCTACACGTACACGGTGACCAACACCGGCCGGACGCCGCTCCACCAGATCCAGGTCACCGACGACCACGCCACCCCGGTCACCTGCGACGCCACCACCCTCCTCCCCGGCCAGAGCACCACCTGCCACGCCACCTACACGGTGACCGCGGCGGACCTGGTGCTCGGCCACCTCACCAACAGGGCGGAGGCGTTCGGGCTGAACCCGCAGGACGAGACGGTGGTGAGTCCGCCGGCGTCGGTGGTGCTGCCGGTGGTGGGCCGGGCGGCGCTGTCGATCGCGAAGTCGGCCGATGCGGCCGGCCCGTTCCGCGTCGGCGACACCGTGAGCTACACCTACACCGTCACCAACACCGGCACGGCGGCCGTGCACAACCTGACGGTGACCGACGACCACGTGACCTCGGTGGCGTGCGGCTCGACGGTGTTGAACCCCGGTGCGAGCACGCTGTGCCACGGCAGTTACGTGATCACCGCCGCTGACGTGTCGGCCGGGCACGTGACGAACACCGCCCGGGCGAACGGCACCGACCCCGAGGGCGGGCCGGTGGT
>NZ_JBSGDD010000205.1:0-1429 GCF_053602195.1 Kitasatospora sp. NPDC004531
AGGACGGGCTGCTCCGGGGTCTGGTAGCCCTTGGGCGGGGTGACCTCCTGCCAGTAGTAGGTGCCCTTGTCGGTGACGGTGCGGCAGGTGCCGTCCTCGGCGGTGGTGCAGGGGTCGCCGACCTTGGTGTCGGTGTCCTGCTGCAATCCTTCGGTGCCGTTCGCTTCGCGCCAGAGCTGGAAGACCGCGCCCGGCAGGGCCTTGCCGTCCTGGTCGTGCTTGACCAGGCGGAGTTCGCCCTGCTGCTGCATGAAGCCGAAGTCGAAGGTGTGGTCGTTCTGCCCCGGTCCGCCGGTGGTCAGGGCACGCTCGACGTACTTGGCGCCCTTGGGGATGGTGCCGTCCGAGTCGATCGCGCGGTTGTCGCCGACGTCCGCCTTGGTCGGGATCCAGTGGTAGAGCGGGCCGCCCTTGGCGTAGTCGGCCGGGTTGTCGAGACGGACGGTGTAGGCGGTCTTGGGCTTGAGGCCGCCGGTGACGTTGGTGTCGTCGAAGTAGTACTCGCCGCGCGCCGTCGTCTTGGCCGTGCCGACCTTCTTGCCGTCGGCGTCGTACAGGTTCACGGTCGCGCCCACCACCGGCTTCTGCTGCGGCAGTTGGAGACCGGAGCGCTCCGGGTCGTACCAGACCCGGTTGCCGATCTGCAGCGGCGCCTTGTCGCAGAGCACTTCGAGGTCGGCCATGGCCGCGCCCTTGCCGAAGGTGGAACGGCCGTCGGACAGCTCGTTGCCGAGGCCGGGGTCCTGCGCGCCGTTGCGGAGGGTGAACATGGTGCCGGCCGTCCAGGCGCGGTCCAGCACGTCGTAGCCGGAAGTGGCGATGGAGTTCTCCACCTTGGAGAGGGCCATGCCCGCGTAGGTGGCGTAGGCGTGGGTGTCGCCGAGGCGGCGGACGTCGAAGAAGCCCTTGCCCTTGGTGGTGATGCCGCAGCCGAGGTTGACGTCCATCACGTACTGGTTGCCGGACTTGCAGGCCTTGTTGAGGTCTCCGGCAGCGGCCGCCATCACGTACTCGGCACCGAAGACCGCGCTGGCCTGGTCGGCGTACCGGTCGCGGAAGGACAGCAGCATGGAGCCGTCGGTCTCGAAGCCGATCTCACCGAGCTCGGGCTGCCCGTGGAAGTAGCACGAGCCTTCGGCCGGCCTGGCATCCGTCCACGGGTGCCAGTAGTAGCCGTTGCAGGCGTTCGGCGGCGTACCGCGATAGTCCATGGGCTGGTTCAGCACCGCCGCGTCGAACTTCCCGGTGGCCGGCTCGAAGGGCAGCACGATCGCCCGCAGGTCGTCCAGCTTCTGCGTGGACTGGCCGGAGCAGACGCCGCCGAGGTACCCGGTGCCGTCCTGCATGCCGAGGCCGAACGGGCGCCAGTCGGACGCCGCCGGGCAGTTCGGGGTCGGGATGGCGTAGACGGCCTTGGGCTTCTCCGCCG
>NZ_JBSGDD010000206.1:0-1411 GCF_053602195.1 Kitasatospora sp. NPDC004531
GGCGGTCAGATCCAGCTGGTGAACCACATCCGGTCGTACGCCGCCGCGCTGCTCGCCGCCGACGCGCCCGGCGCCGCGGCCGAGCTGCGGGAGATCGAGTACGCGTCGATGGCGCTGGTCACCTTCGCCTTCCGGCGCGCCGACCTGGCGGACAGCCCGCTCACCGGCAGCGGCTTCCTGGTGCCGCCGGTGGACCGCCGCAGCATCAAGGCGTCCACCTTCTCCAGCAACAAGTGGGGCTGGCTGGAGCGCTCCGCGCCCGACAGCTTCCTGCTGCGGACCTCGCTCGGCCGACACCGCGAGGACGCCGCGCTGCACCTCGACGACGCCGAGCTGGTCGCCCGCTCGCTGGCCGACCTGCACGCCGCCGTCGGCCTGAGCGCCACCCCGTACGACTCCACCGTCACCCGCTGGACCGACGGACTGCCGCAGTACCCGGTCGGCCACCTCGACCGGGTCGCCCGGATCCGCGCCCGGCTGGACGCGCTCGGCGCGATCGCCGTGTGCGGGGCCGCCTACGACGGCGTCGGGATTCCCGCCGTCATCGGGAGCGCCCGCCGGGCCGCCGCAGCCGTCCACCCCGGCACCGGAACCACCCGTACAGAAGGGACAATGGGCTCATGACCGATAGCACTGAGCAGCCCGTGAAGAAGAAGGCCCGTGACCTCAACCAGGTCATCCGCTACACCATGTGGTCGGTGTTCAAGCTGAAGGACGGCCTCCCCGAGGACCGTTCCTCCCTGGTGGCCGAGGTGGACGCCCTCTTCGAGCAGCTCGCCGCCAAGGACGTCGTCGTCCGCGGCACCTACGACGTGTCCGGCCTGCGCGCCGACGCCGATCTGCTGATCTGGTGGCACGCCGAGTCCTCGGACGACCTGCAGGAGGCGTACAACCGCTTCCGCCGCACCGAGCTGGGCCGCCGCATGGAGCCGGTCTGGTCGAACATGGCGCTGCACCGCCCCGCCGAGTTCAACAAGTCGCACATCCCGGCGTTCCTCGCCGACGAGCGCCCCCGCGAGTACGTGTGCGTCTACCCGTTCGTCCGCTCCTACGAGTGGTACCTGCTCCCCGACGAGGAGCGCCGGGCGATGCTGTCCGAGCACGGGCAGATGGCCCGCGGCTACCCGGACGTGCGCGCCAACACCGTCGCCTCGTTCGCGCTCGGCGACTACGAGTGGCTGCTGGCCTTCGAGGCCGACGAGCTGCACCGGATCGTCGACCTGATGCGCGACCTGCGCCCGTCCCGCGCCCGGCTGCACGTGCGCGAGGAGGTGCCGTTCTTCACCGGCCGCCGCAAGTCGGTCGGCGACCTGGTCGCCGGGCTGTTCTGACCGCGCCTTCCGCTCTCCCCGGCGTCGCCTGCGACCTCACGACGCTCGCCCCGCGCGGCAGCCCCGGCGACAGCACCGAG
>NZ_JBSGDD010000207.1:0-1404 GCF_053602195.1 Kitasatospora sp. NPDC004531
CCCAACGGCCTGATGTGTGCGGCCGCTTGGGCGGACGGCGTGGTCCGGGTCGTGCTGGCCGGCGCCGGACGGGCCACCCACGAGCTGCGGTTGGGCGCGCGGGTGGTGGGGCTGGTCGTCACGGATGCGGGCCGGCTGTGCGTGGCCACGGCTGCGGGGGTGCTGGGGATCGAGCTGGGCGTCGAGTAGCTTCCGCCGAACGGAGCACGGGGGCGCGGTGACGCTGCTGCCGAACGGGCCGTCCGTGAGCGGTGGTGGGGCTCGCGGGCGGTCGGGGCGGTCTCGGTGCCGAACCAGCAATGTCCGTGCCGAAGGACATCCGCACGCCGAATCGCCCGCCCGGGCAAGGCAGTTGGGCTCGCGGGCGGCGGTGATCGGCGCCGGTCTCCGGGGCGCGGCGGGCGGGGCGACGCCGAGTCAGTGGCCTGTGGTCGAGGGCGTGGCCGGTCAGGTGCCGGGGCGGAGGGTGAGGTCGCTGAGGGTGCCGTCGTGGGGGTGGTCGAGGACGGTGGCGAGGGCGGCGGCGACGGATTGGGGGGTGAGGCACGCGGCGGGGTCGTAGGTCATGCGGAAGCGGGCGTGCAGGCGGCGTTGCATGGGGGTGTCGACTTCGCCGGGGTAGACGGTGGTGACGCGGACGCGGTGGGGGTGTTCTTCGGCGCGGAGCGATTCGGCGAGGGCCTTGAGGGCGAATTTGGAGGCCGCGTAGGCGCCGAGGCCGGGCGGGGCGTGGAGGCCGGCGCCGGAGTTCATGAAGACGACGTGGCCCTGGGCGGTGCGCAGGGCGGGGAGCAGCAGGCGGGTGAGTTCGGCGGGGGCCAGGAGGTTGACGGTGAGGGTGCGGTCCCAGAGTTCGGGGTCGCTGTCGCCGACGGGGCCCCAGTCGGCGACGCCGGCGATGTGCAGCAGGGAGTCGAGTCGGGGTGGGGCGGCGGTGCCGCCGAGGACGCGGGTCAGGGCGGCGGGGTGGGCGAGGTCGGCGACGACGGTGCGGCTGGTGGGGAAGCGTTCGCGCAGTCGGGCGGCGGTGGGTTGGTCGCGGGCGAGCAGCCAGAGCCGGTCGCCGCGCGCGGCGAGGAGTTCGGCGGTGGCTGCGCCGATGCCGGAGGTGGCGCCGGTGAGGAAGTGCGTTGCCATGCCGGGGTTGCTACCCGGGTGGGGTGGCCGGGAAGAGCGACAACCGGCCATCCCGGCCCGGGCGGGGGCGTGTCGTCACCGGCACGGCGCGCGTTGATTTCCGCACGCCGGGGGCGTGTTGACGGGGACGTCAGCCGGGTCGGCGGGCGCGTGCGGCGGTGCGGTCGCGCCCTGCGCGCCGTGGCGCGCCGGTCGGGTACCGGACAGCGCGCGGCACCAGCGGGACCACCACCGCGGTGTTGTCCGCGGCGAGCGCCCAACACACCA
>NZ_JBSGDD010000208.1:0-1394 GCF_053602195.1 Kitasatospora sp. NPDC004531
CTGAGACCTGATGCCGAGCCGATTGTGGTGAAGTGGATGATCCTATGCTGTCGAGAAAAGCCTCTAGCGAGTTTCATGGCGGCCCGTACCCCAAACCGACTCAGGTGGTCAGGTAGAGAATACCGAGGCGTTCGGGTGAACTGTGGTTAAGGAACTCGGCAAAATGCCCCCGTAACTTCGGGAGAAGGGGGGCCATTGCTGGTGATGGGACGTGCTCCCTGAGCTGGTGGTGGCCGCAGAGACCAGCGAGAAGCGACTGTTTACTAAAAACACAGGTCCGTGCGAAGCCGTAAGGCGATGTATACGGACTGACGCCTGCCCGGTGCTGGAACGTTAAGGGGACCGGTTAGTCCGACTTCGGTCGGGCGAAGCTGAGAACTTAAGCGCCAGTAAACGGCGGTGGTAACTATAACCATCCTAAGGTAGCGAAATTCCTTGTCGGGTAAGTTCCGACCTGCACGAATGGCGTAACGACTTCTCGACTGTCTCAACCACAGGCCCGGTGAAATTGCATTACGAGTAAAGATGCTCGTTTCGCGCAGCAGGACGGAAAGACCCCGGGACCTTTACTATAGCTTGATATTGGTGTTCGGTTCGGCTTGTGTAGGATAGGTGGGAGACTTTGAAGCCGTGACGCCAGTCATGGTGGAGTCGCCGTTGAAATACCACTCTGGTCGTGCTGGATGTCTAACCTGGGTCCGTGATCCGGATCAGGGACAGTGTCTGGTGGGTAGTTTAACTGGGGCGGTTGCCTCCTAAAGGGTAACGGAGGCGCCCAAAGGTTCCCTCAGCCTGGTTGGCAATCAGGTGTTGAGTGTAAGTGCACAAGGGAGCTTGACTGTGAGACTGACGGGTCGAGCAGGTACGAAAGTAGGGACTAGTGATCCGGCGGTGGCTTGTGGAAGCGCCGTCGCTCAACGGATAAAAGGTACCCCGGGGATAACAGGCTGATCTTCCCCAAGAGTCCATATCGACGGGATGGTTTGGCACCTCGATGTCGGCTCGTCGCATCCTGGGGCTGGAGTAGGTCCCAAGGGTTGGGCTGTTCGCCCATTAAAGCGGTACGCGAGCTGGGTTTAGAACGTCGTGAGACAGTTCGGTCCCTATCCGCTGTGCGCGTAGGAGTGTTGAGAAGGGCTGTCCCTAGTACGAGAGGACCGGGACGGACGAACCTCTGGTGTGCCAGTTGTCCTGCCAAGGGCATGGCTGGTTGGCTACGTTCGGGAGGGATAACCGCTGAAAGCATCTAAGCGGGAAGCCTGCTTCGAGATGAGCACTCCCACCTCCTTGAGAGGGTAAGGCTCCCAGTAGACGACTGGGTTGATAGGCCGGATATGGAAGCCCTGTGAGGGGTGGAGTTGACCGGTACTAATAGGCCGAGGGCTTGTCCTCAG
>NZ_JBSGDD010000209.1:0-1321 GCF_053602195.1 Kitasatospora sp. NPDC004531
ACATCGGCGGGTTGCCGTGCTTGCGGCTCGGCAGGTCGGCGTGCTTGGTGCGGAGCATGGCCAGTGAGGAGGCCAGCACGGCGCGGGTCTCGGCGGGGTCGATGACGTCGTCGACGAGGCCGCGTTCGGCCGCGTAGTAGGGGTGCATGAGCTCGCTCTTGTATTCCTTGATCTTCTGGGCGCGCATCGCGTCGGGGTCGTCGGCCCCGTTGATGTCGCGGCGGAAGATCACGTTGGCGGCGCCCTCGGCGCCCATGACGGCGATCTCGTTGGTCGGCCAGGCGAAGGAGAGGTCCGCGCCGATGGAGCGGGAGTCCATCACGATGTAGGCGCCGCCGTAGGCCTTGCGCAGGATCAGCTGGATCCGCGGGACGGTGGCGTTGCAGTAGGCGTAGAGCAGTTTCGCGCCGTGGCGGATGATGCCGTCGTGCTCCTGGTCGACGCCGGGCAGGAAGCCGGGGACGTCGAGCATGGTGACCAGCGGGATGTTGAACGCGTCGCACATCTGCACGAAGCGGGCGGACTTCTCGGAGGCGTTGATGTCGAGGACGCCGGCGAGGGACTGCGGCTGGTTGGCGATGATGCCGACCACGTGGCCGTCGATCCGGGCGAGCGCGCAGATCACGTTGGTGGCCCAGCGCTCGTGGACCTCCAGGTACTCGCCGTGGTCGACGATCTCCTCGATCACCTTGCGCATGTCGTAGGGGCGGTTGCCGTCGGCGGGCACCAGGTCGAGCAGGGTGTCGTTGCGGCGCTCGACGGGGTCGTCGCTCGCGACGACGGGGGGCATCTCGCGGTTGTTCTGCGGCAGCAGCGACAGCAGGTAGCGGACCTCCTCGATGCAGGAGGCCTCGTCGTCGTAGACGAAGTGGGAGACGCCGGAGACGGAGGAGTGCACGTCGGCGCCGCCGAGGCCGTTCTGGGTGATCTTCTCGCCGGTGACGGCCTGCACGACGTCGGGGCCGGTGATGAACATCTGCGAGGTCTCGCGGACCATGAACACGAAGTCCGTCAGCGCCGGGCTGTAGGCGGCGCCGCCCGCGCACGGGCCGAGCATCACGGAGATCTGCGGGATCACCCCGGAGGCGCGGGTGTTGCGCTGGAAGATGCCGCCGTAGCCGGCCAGCGCGGTGACGCCCTCCTGGATGCGGGCGCCGGCGCCGTCGTTCAGCGACACCAGGGGCGCGCCGGCCGCGATGGCCATGTCCATGATCTTGTGGATCTTCTGGGCGTGGGCCTCGCCCAGCGCGCCGCCGAAGATCCGGAAGTCGTGCGCGTAGGTGAACACGGTGCGGCCGTGGACGGTGCCCCAGCCGACGAC
>NZ_JBSGDD010000210.1:0-1248 GCF_053602195.1 Kitasatospora sp. NPDC004531
GGGGTTGGACGGGTCGCACGACGATCGACCCCAACCACACCGCGCGGGTGGAGGGCGGCCACCCGGCCCGGGTTGTCAGAAGCTGGCGCCGGCCTCGGTGAAGAAGCCGGAGACGCCGCTGCTGTCCGCACAGATCACCTGGTTGCCGTGCTCGACCCCGTTGGGGCTGACGACGGAGAAGACCTTGGAGAAGCAGGCGCCGTTCGCGTCGGCGGCGAACTGGATCTGGCTGAAGTGGGCGCTCGGGTCCTGGTCGGCGCTGGCGAGCCCGGCGCAGCCGATCATGAGGGGGCCGGTGAGGGCGCCGACGGCCAGGACACGCTTGATAGCACGCATGAAGGGTCTCCTCCGAAATTGTTCGATGGGCGGCGGGCACGGTGGCGGCCCTGCCGAGATCCAGCAGGACATGGGGTGCGGGGGCCCGCAAGGCGACCATGCGGCCATATAGTCGTAACGGAGAGTCAGCGGCCGCCCCTCGGCGGGCGGGGCGCGGGCGGAAGGTTCACCCCGGGGTGGCGGCCCGGGTGGCGCAGCCGTGACGGGCTTCGGCCGGGCCCTCCCCTGACGCCAAGTCAGGGGCCCGGCGGTCGGTACGGCATCCCGAATTCGAGCATCCGAGCGATTCAGTAGGTCCACTGATAGGACAAACTGATAGCCGCTGGTGGTGGCTGCACATAGTCAGGGCATGACGAGACATCTCCGCGAACCGTTGCGGCTCACCTCCCGAGCGGCCCGCTTCATCAGCGCCGCAGCCACCCTGGGCCTGGTCGGCACCGGTCTTGCCGCCGCCCTGGGCGCCCAGGCCGCCGGCCCCGCCCAGCGCCCCGCCGCCGCTCTGCCGGAACAGGTCCGGGCCATCGGCTCGCCGCTGTTGGAGGAGGATTTCGCGGGGGCCACTGCGGATTCGAGGTTCGTCGCCGTCGGGTCCGCCTGCCTGACGGGCGCGCCGAGTGCGGCTCTCGGGCCGGACGGCCGCCCGCTCGGCGGCTGCCCGGAGGCCGAGGTCGGGCCGGTGCCTCCGTTGGACGCCTCGCCGTTCGGCTACCTGAGGGTCACCGACGCGGGCAACGACCGCAACGGCGCCGTCCTGTTCGACCAGGCCCTGCCCGCCGGCAACGGCCTGGACGTGACCTTCGACCAGTGGCAGTACGGCAGCACCACGCCCGCCACCCCGGCCGACGGGATCGCGTTCTTCCTGGTCAACGGCGATGTCTCGCTCACCCACCCGGGCGCGTTCGGCGGCAGTCT
>NZ_JBSGDD010000211.1:0-1247 GCF_053602195.1 Kitasatospora sp. NPDC004531
CTAGGAGCTCCAGCGGACAGAAACACCGGTTCGTTCAGGCTGCTGCGGTGACTGGGCGTCCGCCCCAGCGGATGCCCCTCTCGCTGCGGACGCGGGCTCGCTCGCGCCGTTGGGCGGCCAGGACGTCGGGGTGGCGGGCGTTGGTGTTGCGCCAGCGCAGGTAGGCATGCAGGGCCCTGGTCTGGACGGTGTGGTTGCGGTGGTTCGAGTTCGCGATCGTGAACTGCCGCAAGGGCCCGAAGTGGGCCTCGATCGGGTTGGCCCAGGACGCGTAGGTCGGGGTGAAGCACAGCTCGACGCGGTTCTTCTTCGCCCAGCACCTGATCTGTTGGCCCTTGTGGGCCGACAGGTTGTCCAGGATGACGTAGATCGGGGTGCCGTCCGGGCGGGCCGCCCGGATCGACCTCAGTGCGGCCAGGGTGTTCGCGGCGCCCTTCTTGCGCCGGTTGACGCCCCACAGCTTGTCGTCGCCGACCGAGTAGCAGCCGTGGAAGTAACGGACGCCGTGGGTGCGGTGGTAGGTCGCGGGATGCCGCTCCGGCTGGCCGGCAGGTGCCCAGCCGGAGCCGCCAGTGGGGCGGATGCCGAGCGGGCCGAACTCGTCGAACGCGAACACCCGGTCCGGGAAACGGTCCAGAACGTGCTCGATCCGATCGAGCTTGGCGTCGCGCTCGGGGTCGGGTGACTCCTTCCAGGTCTTGGTGCGCTGGAAGGTGATGCCGCGGCGGGCGAGCAGGCACCGTAATGCCTCGCGGCCGATCCGGATCACCCGGCCGTGGACTTTCCGCAGGTAGGCGGCGAGTTTCCGGATCGACCAGCGAGTGAACGGCAGGCCGAGCTTGGTCGGTCGGGTGGTGGCCGTCAAGACGACGAATTCCTCGTCGTCAGGACTGAGCAGGCGGGGACGGCCTCCCGCCCACCGAGGGTCCAGAGCGGCCAGGCCGATCTCGTTGAACCGGTGGATCACGTCGCGGACGGTGTCCTCGTCGGCCTGCACCAGCTGGGCGATCACCGGGACCCGGTTCCCGCCGGCCGAGGCCAGCAGCATCATCGCCCGCCGGAACCGCACCGAACTGGTGCTGCCCCGGCGCACGATCTGCTGCAGCTTCTGCCCCTCCTGGTCGGTCAACCTGCGCACACGGACAGGCTCAGCCACCACACCCCCAACGGTCCGGATCAACGGGCAACACCGCACATCCAACCGCGCGCAGCACCAACCCGGCGAACCATCCCGGTCAAAGCACTAG
>NZ_JBSGDD010000212.1:0-1186 GCF_053602195.1 Kitasatospora sp. NPDC004531
CTGAACTTAAATTCGTGATGTCGGCCTGGGTTGATCAGCCGTCCATGATCAGGCCGGTGCCCGCGAGACAGGCATCGATGAGGTGAGGCCGGTACTGGATCTGCTTCAGGCTGCGTCTGACGGCCCGGGCGAGCCGGTCGAGGTCGGCGGCGGCAAGGTTGCCGATGGTGCGCTTGACCAGCGACCAGATGCCCTCCTGCGGGTTGAGGTCCGGCGCGTACGAGGGGAGTTGGAAGACGGTCAGCCAGTGCTTGTTCGCCCGGACGAACTCCTGCATTGGCGGCATCAGGTGGGCACGGAGGTTGTCCCACACGAGCACGATCGGGCCGCCGAGCTGGATGTGCGCGCGGATCAGCAGGTCCCGGTAGTCCTGCCAGGTCAAGCCCTTCTTCTCGCCCTTGCGGCCCCGGTAGACGTGGAAGCTGTAGAACATCCGGGACCGCTGACCGGGCTTGTAGCAGCTCAGCCCGGCCATGGAGACCCGGCCGGCTCCCCGGCCGCGCACCCGCACGACGGGGGTGCAGCCGAGCCTGCCCCAGGTCCTGGCGCGCGGCGGCCTCATCGACTGCCCGGCTTCATCTTCAAAGACGAGCCAGGCACCGCGGGCCGCCGCGGTGCTTTTACCCGCGGCCACGTGTCCTTCTTCCACAACTCCACCGCCGCGTCGTCGCGTTCGATCGCCCGGCGGGCCGGCTGCTGCCAGGACCAGCCGTGCCGCTTCAGCAGGACCCAGGTGCCCTCCACGGTGTAGGAGACGTGGAACAGCCGGCCGATCAGCGTCTTCACCCGCGCGAGCGTCCACCGCTGGTCCGCCCAGCCGTGAGCCAGCGGCCCGCGCTCCAACTCCCGCTCCAGCCGCACGATCTGGGCACCGGACAGCTTCGGACGACCGGGCGAGCCCTTCGAAGCGACACCCGCCGCACCGCCCTCGCGCCACTGCCGGCGCCAGCGTTCCACCGAACGCACACTCACCCGCAGCGCGGCCGCGATCTCCCGACTCTTCTCACCACTCTCAAAGCGCTCCACGGCCTGCTGCCGGATCCGCTCCCGCGCGGCCCTCTCCGCGTCGGTCAAACCGCCGCCCTGTGCATACCTCACAGCACACGACTACCGGGCTCGACCCTCCGCCGGCAGACGAACGCTACGACTTCACCCGTCCGAGCGACATCACACATTCAACTTCAGT
>NZ_JBSGDD010000213.1:0-1014 GCF_053602195.1 Kitasatospora sp. NPDC004531
ACCGGCCTCACCTCATCGATGCCTGTCTCGCGGGCACCGGCCTGATCATGGACGGCTGATCAACCCAGGCCGACATCACGAATTTAAGTTCAGTAGTTACAAGATTTACTCAGGAAATGTTCGAACCAGTCCCCTGGTCAAGAGAATGGAAAGTTTCAATGATTAGCCTTTCGAGATGGATCGACAAGTATGCGGGAAAGGCGACCGAAGGAGCGGGGATGATCGGCGACGGTCCGGTCTTCAGGCTGAATTCGAGCAGGGATGATTGCGCTATTATCGAATTCGTTGACATGCGGCTTGATCGCGAGTCAGAAGTTTTTTCCGTTCGAGCCTCGATCGTACCGTCGTCTGCTTGGGCTTGGTCGCAGCGCAAGAACTGGGAACGGGCCTACACGCAAAGCCCGCGTTCCTCGTCCGCACTGATCAGCTGGGAGGTCCATCCCCCTGAGGAGTTTGCCCGAAATTCTGATCTGCTCGCCCCCAGTTGGACGTACGGCGGGTCGGTGGATACGGAAGCGTCAGGTGTGGCGCTGGCCACGGTCCTCGGGGAGGTAACCATTCCGACCATGGCTAGACTGTTGGACCGCACGGAATTGCTGGCCGAGTATCTGAACCCGTCCTTCGCCTTCCATCGAGAACGTCCGGTCGGGTGGGCAAGGGCGCTCCTCCGGGTCGATGATGCCTCACCGGAGGAGCTCGAGGGGATTCTTGGCCAAGTGGAGGCCGACTATCCGGCCGCAGAGGAATTCGCAGCCTGGGCCCGGGTGCACGCAAGTCGCAACGGGAAGTGACGGCGGAGTGAGCGCTCGGCCAAGGCACGCGTTAAGTCCGTTTCTAGATGGTCTGGCGCCGCTCGTTCATGGATGCAGAGTTGCTTGGGCTGACCCAAATATCGTGTGCATGATTGGGTCGGGGCATAGAACTCGTAACACGATCTTGGTGATCGTCGCTGGTGGGGCGCTACCGATGTGACGATTCGTCCGTTCGTGATGGCGTGAGCAAGAAGCCGTGGAT